>JAZSIN010000091.1:0-6628 GCA_045533845.1 Eubacteriales bacterium
CAGGACAGTCTGATGCGGGATCAGATTGTAGCTCTGAAAGACGAAGCCGACCGAGTGGTTACGGTAGGCGTCCCAATCGTGGTCCTTATATTCCTTCGTCGAACGCCCGTTGATGATGAGATCGCCCGAGGTGTATTGGTCAAGACCGCCGATCAGGTTGAGGAGGGTCGTCTTTCCGCAGCCCGACGGGCCGAGGATCGAGACGAACTCGCTCTTTCGGAAGCAGATGCTGACGTCCCGCAGCGCGGGCGTAACGCTTCCGTCTCCGATGACGTAATTTTTCGTAATGTTCTTCAGTGTAAGCATTGATGATCTATCCTTATTCCAAAATTGATTTCATTCATACAAGGTGCGGTCTTCAGCGTCCGCGCGATCCGACAGTCCCCTTCCCGTCCCTTCGGATCTTCACGGGAAAGCGCTCGCGACAGGCGGGACAGCAGACAGTATGCTTCCCCTTCCGTCTCGGGAGACGAAGCATCGCTCGGCAATACGGGCATTTTTTATAGACGTGCGTCTTGCGGTCACGGAAGCGGTTTCTTCTGCTCCGGAAGAAGCCGAAGAAGCGGTCGCATTCCCGCCGTCTTGCCGTGACGTTCCGCGAAAGCACGCGGAAGCCATAGTAAAGAAGCACCGAGAGCTGTAGCGCCGAGAGCACGATCCCCCATACCGTTCCGTACGGCAGAAGGACCGAGACGGCAGAAAGAATCCAAAGCCCGAGATAAATCCAAACAAGGACGAGACATAGCCCGTCGTTTCCGTTCCGCCCATACATAAAGCGCTGCATCGCGTATTTGATTTTCTGAAAAAAACGTTTCATAGATCTATCCGTTTCCTGTGATCTGACAGAGAGCACGCGCGGTTCTCCATTGTACCACGAGATTATAACAGGGCTTTATCAACCGAACAATAACTGTTTATGAAAATTTCGTGAACAATCGCTCCTCGTTCACGCGGCGGTCAGAAGAGCGGAGACAAAAAGCGCAGGATTCTCGACAGCAGCTTTCTCCGCTCGGGGCGGCGCTTCCATTTTTCGATCAGGATCTCCTCGCACAGCTTCTCGGTCTCAACGAAGTCGCGGCGGATATCCTCAACCGTCTGTCCGCCGTAAAAGATCGCGCCGCTCTCGTAGTGGAAGTAAAGGCTTCGGTAGTCGAGATTCACCGAGCCGCACACCGCACATTCGCCGTCGACGTAGAGATTCTTCGCGTGAATGAAGCCGGGGACGTACTCGAAGATGCGGATCCCCTCACGGAGGAGCATGCCGTAATTCGATTCGGTCACGCGGTAAACGTACCACTTATCGTAGTGACGCGGCGTATAGATGCGGACATCGACGCCGCTTCTTGCCGCACGGATGAGCGAGTCGGTCGTGACGCGGTCAAGGACGAGATAGGGGGTCGTGATATAAAGCTCCCGCTTCGCATGGCGCATCAGGCTCTGATAGATCATATCGGCGTTGTTATAGCGCACCTTGAAGGGCCCCGTGTAAAAGGGCTGTACGAGCGACTGCCCGTCCTCCTCCGTCTCTCCGACGGTCTCTCCGATCGCATCGGTCGGAATGCGAAGCGCCTTCCGCTTCCCCGCAGTGTAGTTCCACATCGCAACAAAGGTGACCGAGAGGCTTGCGACCGCCTCCCCCTCGATCCGAACGGCGGTGTCCTTCCAATGCCCGTATTTCGGGTAGAGGTTGAAGTATTCGTCCGAGAGATTGATCCCGCCCGTGTAGCCAACGCTGTCGTCGATCACGACGATCTTCTGATGGTTTCTATAATTCAGAGACAGCTTCGTGAGGTCCCTGTGGATCGGCGCAAAGATGAGCAGCTTGATCCCAAGCTCCTCCATATGCCGCTTAAAGGGACGGTTGATCTGCCGTATGCTTCCGACGTCGTCGATCAGAAGGCGCACGTCGACGCCCTCCTTCACCTTTTCACGAAGGATCTCCTCGATCTCGTCGTAAACCTCGCCGCGAAGGACGATGAAGAATTCAAGATAGATCCGCTTCTTCGCCGCCCTGAGATCGCGCAGGAGATCCTCTCTCATATCGTCTCCGAGCGGGTAATAGCGGACGCGCGTATTTCCGTAAAGCGGCAGTCCCTCTCCGACGAGATAGCGCGCACAGGCGATCTGCCCGTTCGCCTTCATTTCGGGGGTCTCAAGGAGACCGTTGTGATGCACGAGTCGCGTCTTCGCCTCCTCGACGTGGGTGCAGAGTCGCTTTCGCGATCGCGCGTTCACGAGTCGGCTTCCCCACATCAGGTACATAAACATACCGACCACGGGGAGCATCAGAAAGATCACGAGCCAGAAGTGGCGATAGGACTCGCCCGTGTAAATGATATACACTGCGAGGACCACGGCAATGAGCTCGAGAAGGAGATAAAGAAGGACCGAATACTGCATCATCATAAAGGACAGCACCAGCATCACGAGAAACTGCAGCAGGATGCCGACGATGACGAGCGACCCTCGGATAAACGCCGTATAGACGTCTCCCTTATAGACGTGATACCGTCCCGTAACGCGATGCCCTCGGCTGTAATCCGCGTCGCGTTCGTCCCGTTCTCTTTTCATTTCCTCTCCCCCCTTCATATGGTCTTTTTCTCTTTTATGTTACGCTTCTTCCTCTTCCCCGTCCATACGCCGTGCACGAAGAGAGTCGGAGAGCCGAAGGATCAGCTCCTCCATTTTTTCGTCCGGCTCGATCCGCACCGACACCGCGCGATCGCGGTCGGAAAACAGAAGATAAAGCGAGCGATACGGCAGAAGATCGGGGCAGTAATCGTACCGCTTCGTCTCCCGTAGCCGCTCCTTTATCGCGCCCCGCTCCTCGGGCGTCTCGACGAACGCCCCGTCTATCTCGGAAAGCGCGATCCGACAAACGGCGGTACGCCGCTTCCCCTGCACCTCGATAACAGTAAATTCGCAGTCTCCGTCCTCGGTCTCTCCGAGCATATAAACGAAATCCTTCAGAAGATACCGCCCCGCGACAAGGATCGCAAAGGATAATACGACCAGCCCGAGCACCTCAGAGTAGGCGCGGAGCACACCGAACAGCGGCCCTAAAAGGAGAAGGACCGCCGACGCCGCCGAGGAGAGCGCGACCGTAACAGCCGCCGCCTTGTTTTTTCTTTTCGCCTTATACGTGTACATTGCTTTTCCCCATTTCCCGCTCCTCAAGATACCGAAGGAAGAACCGAAACGCCGAGGGTACGGCGTACTCTCTCCTGATCTCGTCGTAGGTCGCGAGGACTGCGTCAAACATAGGTGTCCCCGAGAAGCGGACGAAATACCCCGTCATATGCCACTCTACGTGGGTGAAAATATGCTTTGCCCTGCCGATCGGCGTGACGTCCGCGTCCCCGAACCCGTTTTCCGACAGCCAGAGACGGACATTCTCTTCGTCGAGCATCGCGTCAAGATTCACAAATTCGTAAAGCGACGCGAGGAGACCCGTATCGGGGCGCTTTACGAGTGCATAACGCTCCCCGTCCGTAAGTAAGAGGACGGTCCTTTCCTCGACCCGTCTTTTCATTTTCCCGCCGCGCACGGGGAGCGAATCGATCCGCCCCTCTCTCCTCGCCGCGCAGACGTCCGCGAAGGGACACCTGTCACACAGCGGAGCGCCGTTTGGGAGGCAGACCGTCGCACCGAGCTCGATCAGCCCCTCCGTGAAGTCCCCACAGTCGTTTTCGTCGGGTCTTCCCGCGCCTTCGTCGGGCATCAGTCCGAGCACCGCCGCTTCGTACGCCTTCCTCGTTGCGGGAAGCGTGACGTCCCGCCCGTCCCCGAAAACACGCGCGTAGACGCGCAGTACGTTCCCGTCGACCGCAGGAACGCGTCTCCCGAATGCGATCGACGCGATCGCTCCTGCGGTGTAGCTTCCGATCCCCGGGAGCAAGCGGAGCGCCTCCACGCCTGAGGGAAGCTCCCCACAGTGCTGCGAAACGACGGTCTGCGCCGCTTTTTTCAGATTCCGCGCTCGGCTGTAATATCCGAGTCCCTGCCAGAGCTTCATCAGCCTCTCATCGGGTACAGCGGCAAGCTCTGTAACTGTCGGAAGCTCCTCTGTGAAGCGGAGGAAATAATCGATCACCGCATTGACACGGGTCTGCTGAAGCATGATCTCCGAGATCCACACGCGGTAGGGCGTTCGCTCCCTCCTCCACGGAAGGTCGCGTCTGTTCTCCCGAAACCACGGGAGGAGACGCCCGTAAAATTCCTCCCTCGTCATAGCCGCCTCTTGTTCCGCGCCTTCAGCGGCTTCAATGCGTAGTAGCTTCCCTTCTTCATCGGGACGGCGCGATTTTTCGCGGCTTCGCGCTTTTCCTTTTCCGCATTAGTCCTGAGGACAAATTTCCGAAACGCCTTCAGACATTTCAGAACGAGCCGTTCGTCGCCGCCGACCACGAGCTCCACCCGTTTACGGAAGGGCCTATAGGTATAAGAAAAGCTGACCCCGTCGGACTTTTCGTCCTTTGTCAGGATCTTCACGAGAAGCTTCCGCAGCCGCACGGCGGTCCTTCGGTCGGTCTCGTACTCCATTTCCTCTCTTCGGATCATCTTTTCCATATCGTCATCCTCTCCCGTTCTATGATTCTTTTACCTTAAATTATATCACCGATCACAAATTCTGTCAAGCACGCGCGCCTTCCTTTCTCTCGTTTTTACAATTTTCTCACATTCCGTTCCCACGGGAAAGCAGCGGAAGAAGTCGCTTTTCCGCGGGAACGCCTTGACATTTTATCCGCTTTGTGGTAAAATGATCTATATGTAACTACGGAAAAGTTACCCCACCAAAAAATCCCCCTCACAAACATGAAGAAGGAGTTCCCTATGAATGCAGAACAGCTGATCCGCGCCATCGAAAACGGCGCTATGAACGATATGATCGTTTCCCTTTCGGGAAAGGAGGCTCTCGAATACCAGAAGACACGCTATCTCACGGCTGTCCGTGAATTTATCTCCCTCTACGGCGCGGACCGCGAGGTCACGCTCTATTCGGTCTCTGGCAGAAGCGAGCTCTCGGGCAACCATACCGACCATAACCACGGCTGTGTCATCGCGGCGTCGATCGACCTCGACGTGATCGCGGCGGTCTCCCCGCGCGCAGACTCGGTCATTCGCGTGAAGTCCGAGGGCTTTCCCGAGGACACGGTCGATATCAACACCTATACAGAGCCCGACGAAAGCCGCTTCGGCTCCTCCGCTTCCCTCATCGCAGGTATGGCGGACGGCTTCAGAAGAAAGGGCTACCGCGTCGGCGGCTTCGACGCCTACACGACGTCAAACGTCCTGAAGGGCTCGGGGCTTTCCTCCTCTGCGGCGTTTGAGGATATGATCGGCAATATCCTGAGTCACCTCTACAACGACGGCAAGGTCCCGAACGTCGAGATCGCAAAGCTCGCGCAGTACAGCGAGAACGTCTTCTTCGGCAAGCCCTGCGGTCTGATGGATCAGGTCGCGTGTGCGGTCGGCGGCGTCGTCGCGATCGATTTTTGCGATCCGTCAAGCCCCGTGATCGAGGAGATCGACTTCGACCTCTCGGGTGCGGGCTACCGCCTCTGCATCGTGAATACGGGCGGCAATCACGCCGATCTCACGGACGACTACGCCGCAGTTCCCGCAGAAATGAAGGCAGTCGCCGCATATTTCGGCAAGACCGTGCTCCGCGAGTGCGACGAAGAAGACGTGATGCGCGCGATCCCCGCACTCCGCAAGGACGTCGGAGACCGTGCGATCCTTCGCGCCCTCCACTTCTTCGCGGAGAACAAGCGCGTCAGAGAGCAAAAGGAAGCCCTGCGAGCGGGCGATCTCGACCGTTACTTCGCGCTCGTCCTCGCGTCGGGCAGATCCTCCTTCACCTATCTTCAGAACGTCTACACGACGAAAAACGTACGGGAGCAGGGACTTTCCCTCGCGCTTTCTCTCGCGGAATCCTATCTTGCGGGTAAGCGGGCGGCGTTCCGCGTACACGGCGGCGGCTTTGCGGGTACGATACAGGCGTACGTTCCCGAGGAGGACGTCGACGGCTTCCGTTCCCTTATGGACACCGCGTTCGGCGACGGCGCATGTGTCGTGCTTCGTATCCGCCCGAGGGGCGCTGTCAGAATGCTATAACGCGGAGAAACAGCTATGAAGACTCAGAAGAACAATCGTACGAACCTCATCTATCTCATTATCACCCTCGTAAACTCGATCTTATTCTACGGTGTTTACGCGGTCCTGATGGAGTACCCCTTCTGGAAGACGGTCACGATCGTCTACCTCGCAGTCAGCATCGTCATCGGCTTCACCTTCGTCATCTACAACCGCTTTTTCGTCAGAAAAGGCGTGACCGAGGAGATGCTCCCCACGGAATGGTCGGACGAGCAGAAGCGCGCGTACGTCGAAAACGGAAAGACGCGCCTCAGAAGGTCGAAGTGGCTTCTTACCATTCTCATTCCCCTGCTCTTTGCCTTCTTTATGGACCTTTTCGTCCTGTTCATCTATGATCCCTATATCGTCCCCGCGATCGATAGCATCGTAAACGCCCTCGGCGGTTAATAAAACGGCACGATGAGCTGCTCCCAAAAGCATACCGCTCCCTGCCAAGTCGGATCGTAGCCATGTCGTTCTGTGAGCCAAGGAG
>JAZSIN010000077.1:0-3766 GCA_045533845.1 Eubacteriales bacterium
TACTCTTACATACCGACAGGAGACCCTATGCGAAGAAAATCGTGGAATTCCTTTTTTAATTCGATCCTGCCTGCCGTAGCATTCGGTGCGCTGACGGGCGTCCTCACGTCGCTCATCGTAAATCTTTATAAGGCGTGCGCGAAGCACGTGATCGCCCTTTCCGAAAAGGGGTATCACTTTGTCGCGGAGCGGCTCTGGCTGGTCCCCGTGGTACTCTTAGTCTTTCTCCTCCCCGCCTTTCTGTTTTCATACATCTATAAGCGCATTCCCAATCTGCGTGGCGGCGGTATCCCCACCTCGATCGGCATTCTGCGCGGGATCATTCCCTTCAAATGGGTACGCAATCTCATCGGCATCTTCTGTATGTCCCTCTTCTCCTTCCTCGTTGGCGTTCCGCTCGGAAACGAGGGTCCCTCGGTGCAGATGGGCGTTGCGATCGGACGCGGAAGTGTCTTTTCCTTCGGGAAGAAGCACCGCGCGTGGGATCGCTATTCGATGTCGGGCGGCGCATGCGCCGGATTTTCGGTCGCAACGGGCGCGCCGATCTCGGGCATTCTTTTCGCAATTGAGGAGGCTCATCAACGCATCTCACCGATGATCCTGATGATCGCCTCCGTGTCGGTTATGTTCGCGTCGCTCACCACAGAGCTTCTCTCGCCTCTGCTCGGTGTCAGCAAGTCACTCTTCCCCGCGCTGACGCTCCCCGATCTATCCGTCCGTGACGTATGGATCCCCGTTCTCATCGGCGTCGTGATGGGACTCTTCGCCGTCCTGTTCCTCAATTACTACAAGGTCATTTTCAAATTTTCGAACAAGCTTCTCGGGCGCATTCCGCACGGTCTTCGCATCTTCAGCGTCCTCTCCCTCACTCTTGCGGCAGGACTGTTCTCCTTCTCCTTTGTTTCGACGGGACACGAGCTGATCCTTGAGCTTCTCGGTGGAAGCGTAACGCTCCTCCCTCTCATCCTACTGCTCGTGATCCGCTCCACCCTCACCCTTTACGCGAATTCGAACCGCGTGACGGGCGGTATCTTCCTGCCTCTGCTGTCGATCGGCGCGCTCGTTTCCACCGTCGTTGCGACGCTCCTAAAGATCACCGTCGGCATCAGCGACTCGCACTATACCGTCATCATCATCCTCGGCATCATCGCCTGCATCGCAGGTATGATGAAGATGCCCCTGACCGCGATCGTCTTTGCGGTCGAGGCGCTTTCCTGCTACGGCAACGTCCTGTTCGTCATCATCGCCGCGGGAATCGCCTTCCTCATTACCGAGATCTTCGGCGTGGAGTCAATCAATGATCGCGTGCTCGAAAATCTCGTGGGAGAGATCAACGCAGGCAAGGAGCAAAAATTCCTTGAGGGATACATCACGGTCGGAAAAAGCACCTTCTCGGAGGGAATGCACATCCGCGACATCTTCTGGCCGAGCGGCACGTTCGTTCTGTCGCATAAGCGCATCCTTCCCGATGAGCAACGCGACAAGCGCGCGGTGAAGGCGATCCACGAGGGGGATATTCTGCACGTCCGCTGTACTACCTTCGACGAGGAACAAACGAAAGAGGAGCTTGCAGCGATCCTCGGAGACAATGCCTTAACGATCAAGTAGCGGGTCAGAGTACCCCCAAAAGCTCAAAAAAGCGGCTCAGTGCTTTTGCACCGAGCCGCTTTCCGTTCTCTTTTATTTTTCGTCTGTTTTCTCTTCAAGTCGAGGGATCTCCTCGTCGAGGATGCGATCGAGAATGCGCGCCCCGTCGGGCTCCTTTTCCGTGAAATATGCCTTGGCAATATCCGAAATGAAGGATGGCGTAAAAAACCGTAATGATGCCCGTCCATCGAGCCGCAAAGACCGCAGGTCTTGTGGAACGTGCTCATATGCTCGTAGCGCCTCAACCACAGACCGGGGGTAGGAATAAGGGATAAAAAACCGAACTGTCCGAACGGCGTGCACAGTCAGCGGTAAATTGAAATGCAATTCACGCCGCTCCAAAAATAAGTGCAGACCGATCAGACAGTCCGTTTTATATTTACCTGAATCCTTCCGATCCAAGAAGAGGCAGATATGCTCTCTCCGTGTATCCCTTTTCTTCCTTTAGCCGAACAAATACGGCTTCCTGCCCTTTGCCCCAGCATCGCAAATGAACGTACAGCCTGCGTTTTTATCCTCCTCGGGATCCGCCCCCAGCGTTGCGGTCACCACGACGAAATATTCCATATTCTTGCCCGCAAAAGCGCAGCTTGCAGGGATTCTTGCGGGAACCTTCATATACCCTTTGATTTGCATATCGGCAGTATCCACGATCGCAATATGACCTCTCCCCCAGCAGGCGACGTATAGAAGATCATTTCGGCCGATAGTAAAACCGTCTACACCCGGGATCTCTACAAATCTGCCTGTAAAGGAGATTTCACCATTTTCTTTACTAAAGCTATATTCCTTGATGATTTTGGTATCACTATCGGTATGATAAAACCGTTTTTCATCCATTGACCAATCAAAGCCGTTGGAAAGAAGAAGACCGTCAAGCAAGATCTTAACCTCGCCGTTTTTATCAATACAGTATAGCTTACCGTCGATCGCGTCACCCTTCCTCATCCGTTTGCTGCTTTGTGTGCCTACGTAAAATCTGCCGTCAGGCCCTACCTTTGCATCATTGCCGTATTCTATTTTGAATCTCGACATATCATACAACGGCTTGCGAGTACCGTCATCTTCTAAAACAAACGCACCGTCTTGACACGAAATAAGCATCTTACCGTTTTTAGTAAAGCCTAATGCCAGAACACCGAAATCCAATTTGCGAATAACGGTTTCTTCCGTTTCAAGGTCAACACAGCAGATCTCATTGCCGTAGCTGTTTACATAATATAGCTTACTACAATACTCACACCAAACAGGACCTTCTCCTATGATGCATTTATGGGGGGATAATATTTTCATGAACTTCCTTTTCCGCTTGATTCACTTCACCCCGTCGAACAACTTGATGTTCGACACAACGTACTGCGTCATCCGCAGGCGAAGGTAAGGCTCGTTCTTCTTGAGGCAGGCACGAATCCTCGTCGGATCCGCTCCGAATTTCATCTTGATAAAGAGAACGTCCTTCATCATCGCGGGTTCCTCACCCTTGAGTGCATCCACGATCCACTGCACCGTCGCAAGCGAACACGAAACGAAGCACTTCCATCCGCCCTCGGAGTCGATCACGGCAAGATCGAGCAGCATCTTATACGCCGCCACCGTGCGGAGTGCGGGGGTTTCGTCGAAGCTGCATTTTTCGAGATATCCCGGAAGCCACAATTGCCCCTTGCTCTTCACGATACGCGAGAAATACGCGTCCATCCGCGCGTTCACCGTTTCGGGGGTGACTCGCTCGACGGGCAGATTCCGTCCGACTGCGGGATCGTAGCGGAAGAAATTCGGCGTATCCTCTCCGACCACGAAGAAATAAAGAACGAGTTGAACGGCAATCAAAAGCAGAGCGACGCCCGAAATGACGATCAGCACCCGCGCTGAAGGAAGAGACGCTCCACCCGCAGAAAGAAAGAGTCCGACTGAAAGCACGACCGCGAGAAGCGCGATGATCGCGCCGACGAGGCGTTTTCTGCCACCGTCTCCCCGAAAGAGCGCACCGCCCGATTTCACAGTTCTGTTCTCCATAAAAAGCACCGCCTTCCCTATATCGTCACACCGCAAGGCGCGCGTATTTACGCCGCTCCCTGCTCCTTTTTACAGTATAACATAGTTCGTCCGCTTTTTCAAGAGC
>JAZSIN010000210.1:0-4213 GCA_045533845.1 Eubacteriales bacterium
AAGCCGAAACGATCAGGTAGCGCTTGATATTCGAATGTATCTGAAAAATCAGATCGTTGAACTGAAGGAGGATCTGTTGCATCTCCTGGAAGTCGTTACCGACAAGGCAGAGGAAAATGTCAGCACGATCATGTCCGGCTACACCCACCTTCAGCGCGCACAGCCCGTTACCCTCGGGCACTATCTGATGGCATACGCGCAGATGCTCTCGCGTGATCTTACGCGCTTTAACGAGACCTACGCGCACACTAATGTGATGCCGCTTGGCTCCTGTGCACTTGCCGCAACGACCTATCCGATCGACCGCCATTTCGTGGCAGAAAAGCTCGGCTTTGCCTCTGTGACCGAAAACAGCATGGACGGCGTGTCCGACCGCGATTTCGTGCTTGAGCTTGCATTTGATCTCTCGGTCCTGATGATGCATCTTTCACGCTTTTCCGAGGAGATCATCCTCTGGTGCTCGTCCGAGTACGGCTTCCTCGAGCTCGACGACTCCTATTCGACCGGCTCGTCCATTATGCCGCAGAAGAAGAACCCTGACATTGCCGAGCTCGTACGCGGCAAGACCGGTCGCGTATACGGTGACCTGATGGGACTTCTCACCGTGATGAAGGGGCTTCCCCTTGCATACAACAAGGATATGCAGGAGGACAAGGAGGCGATCTTCGATGCAATCGATCAGGCAAAGCTTTGTCTTAAGCTCTTTGCACCGATGCTCGAAACCGCAACGGTACGGAGGTCCGTAATGCGGAATGCGGCATCGAAGGGCTTTATCAACGCTACTGACTGTGCCGATTATCTCGTAAAGAAGGGACTTCCCTTCCGCTCGGCATATCAGATCGTCGGAAAACTCGTCGCTTACTGTATCGAAACCGAGAACACGCTCGAAGGTCTGTCGCTTGAAGAATATAAGACGCTGTCTCCCCTCTTCGACGAGGATATCTATCCCGCGATCAGCCTCGAGACCTGCGTCTCGGAGCGCAAGGCGTACGGCGGTCCCTGTGAGGACTCGGTCCGTCATCAAATCGACCTGATGCAAAAGATCATCGAACGCGAGAAAAACGCTTAATTAAGGAAACAAATACGGAGCGGATACCAAACGGAATCCGCTCCTTTTCTTTCTCTTTGATTTAAAGAGGCTCTTTATTCGTTACGCTTCTTGATCCGAAGGATTCTGGAGCTGTTGATCAGAACGACGAACGCTCCGATATTATGCAGTGCAGATCCGAGGACCGCAGGCAGAATCCCTGCAGCCGACAATGCGATCAGAACGAGGCTGATCACGATCGACAGAACGAGATTCTGATAGATGATCGTCTTCGTCTTCCGTGCGAGCTGAATGGCAAACGGGATATTCGACAGATTGTTGTTCATCAGCGCAATATCCGCAGATTCGATCGCCATATCCGAGCCCATTGCACCCATTGCGATTCCGACGTCCGCTTCACGAAGCGCAAGCGCGTCGTTAATGCCGTCACCGACCGCAAGAACGATCTTTTCTTCCTTGATCTCGCGTAGCTTGTCGAGCTTATCCTCGGGCAGAAGCTTCGCATAGAGTGTTCCGATGCCGATCTCCTCACATACCTCCTCAGCGGAGGACTGACCGTCACCCGTAAGCATTACGGTCTCCTCGATTCCCATCTCCTTCAGCTCATCAACGCTTCCCTTCGCCATAGAACGAACGGTGTCGTTAAAGGAAAGAACACCCATAAGTTGACCGTCAAGTGCGACGTAGCTGGATGGGACCTTAAGATCCGCTCCGAAATCGCTGTCGGAAAGTCCGCATTCCGCGAGGACCCAGGATCTGCTTCCGAACAGAACGGTGTGAGAACCGTCGGGAGAAACGCCCTGCATTCCCTTTCCGGGGATCTCCTTCACCGCGTAATCCTTATCGTACGAATCCGTGTCCACGCTACGAAGAACGGCGCGCGAGATCGGGTGATTCGAAGCCGTTGCGACGGTCGCGGCGTATATCAGAAGCTGTTC
The DNA here is from genome assembly GCA_045533845.1 of Eubacteriales bacterium. Lineage (GTDB taxonomy): Bacteria > Bacillota > Clostridia > Oscillospirales > CAG-272 > JAZNOQ01. Next base: position 1,987 of record JAZSIN010000210.1, read on the forward strand.
CTCTGACACGTCGCCGTACGGACGATGTCCGACGAAAGAAAGATCTCCGACGGTAAGCGTACCCGTCTTATCGAATACGACCGTCTCGATCTCGGTGAGCTCCTCGAGGAACTTCGAGTTTTTGATCAGGATACCGTGCTTCGTCGCCATCGAAAGCGCCGCGATCATCGGTGCAGAGCTGACGAGCATCTGACCGCACGGGCAGGAAACGACGAGGATCGCGATCGCAGGCGTCATGTCCTTTTGGATCAGCGCGATCGCCCCTGCAAGACCGAGCACGAACGGGATGTAATACTTGAGGAATCGGTCGATAATCTTCGTTTCGGAGGATGCGATATTCTCGGACTCCGCAAGAAGATTCAGAACCTTTGAAAACGAGGTGTCAACATATTCCTTCGTAACCTCTACGACGATACGTCCCTCAATATTGAGCGTTCCCGCGTAGACGGTATCGCCCACGATCGCATGGAACGGAAGGGGCTCGCCCGTGAGAGACTTCTGGTCAATGTGCGTATCACCGTTGAGGATCACGCCGTCGATCGGGATACCATCGCCGGGCTTTACAACGATACGGTCACCGATCTTTAGCGACTTTGCCTCAACCTCAATCTCGTTTTCTCCGTCAAGCTTGATCGCCGTCGCCTGCTGCATCTTCTTAAGCCCATCGATAATGCCTCGACCGCCCATGATACTGCGCTCCTCAAGAAGGTGAACGACGTTCAGGATCAGCGGAATCACGACCGAGAGAACGAGGTCTCCCGTAAGATAACAAGCCGTTACCGCGATTGCGACGAGAATGTCGAGCGCGTGGTCCATATCCTTCGTAATAACGCCCTTTATCGCCTCGTGGAAGATCGGGATCGTCTGGATCAGAAACGCTACGGTATAGAGAAGTGCGGGAATCGTTTTCTGAAGTGGGAAAAGATAGCCGTACAAAAGTCCTGCACCGAGAAGTGCGAGTGAGATCGCAGCACCGATCAGTTCACGCGCAAGGTGCTTTTTTCCCTCTGCGGAGAGATTGTCCTTTGCAAGCAGCTCGAGGTTTTTCTGCCCCATATTATTGATGCTTTCCAAATCCACTCACCTCCTCAGTTGATAAAGATCTTTGTATCTTCATCCTCTACCACGCGGATCGTTCCGATCTTCGCGATCGCCTCTGACATCTTCGCACTGTAGATGCGCGTCGTTACCACGTCGGGATTTGCACGATATTCCTCCAGAAGGCCCCAGAATTCGGCAAGGTCCTGATTTGCCGCTGCGACCGACGAGGAATACTTCGAATTCGCATTCGCGATCAGCGTATTGCTCTGTGCCTCTGCCGACGGGATCAGATTCTCTCTATAGATCTTCGCTTGCTCGATCTTCGTGGAATACTCGATGTTTGCGGAGTTTACAAGGTCGTAAATCTCCTTTACCTCCGCGGGCATTCTGACGTTTGTAAGCTCGATCGTCGTAAGGGTCACACCCGCACCGACGTCGTCAAGCTTTGCCTGCGCGGAATTCAGCACCGAAGTTCCGAATTCAAGCTTCTTAGAGGTCAGAAGGTCATCAACAGACATAGCCGCTGCCTTATCAAGCATGGAACTGCTCACGAAGCCGTTGATGAGAGAGTCGATATCCTTCATATACAGCGCGTATGCAACGGGATTCGAAATAACGTATTTCACAGACGCGCTGAGGACCGCAATATTCTGGTCACCCGTCAGAACGTATCCGTTGTTCCGAAACGTCGTCATCCGTCCCGAAGTATAGTGCGTCGTGACCGTGACCTCCATCACGCTCTCGACAGGCACCATAACAACCTCGTCGATAATGTACGGGAATGCAAACAGAATTCCGGGCTCGTGGATCTGCTCCTCGTAGGTATCTCCGACGAGCTCACCGAAGCGAAGCACGATCGCGACCTGACCGCTCTTTACAAAGCGGATACCCGAAAGACAAATACAAGCAATGACGATGACGACGAGAATCAGGAAATACTTCGTGACCGAGGTCAAAATATCGGCAAAAACGCCGGTTTTTTTCCTTGTTCTCATCCTGCGCCTCCCGTTCCCTTCGATGCCTCCTCAATGAGGTCGGAAATCGCCGTGATCAAGGCGTTTCGATCAGCCTCGGGAAGCTGTGTCAGAATGTAGCTCAGATCCTTCACGATCATCTCATCGTTTTCATTCGTGAGATAGTCTCCGTACTGTGTCAGCACATTAAAGGAAGTCGGATCGTAGCCATG
>JAZSIN010000031.1:0-2081 GCA_045533845.1 Eubacteriales bacterium
CTCCTTGGCTCACAGAACGACATGGCCACGATCCGACTTCCAGCGTCAGATAGTAGGAGCCGAGCACCATATCCTGAGAAGGAACGGTAACGGCCTTACCGTTCAGAGGCTTTAAAAGGTTGTTTGCGGAGAGCATGAGGAAGCGTGCCTCTGCCTGCGCCTCTGCGGAAAGCGGAACGTGAACAGGCATCTGGTCGCCGTCAAAGTCGGCGTTGAATGCGGTACATACAAGGGGATGAAGCTTGATGGCTCTACCCTCAACGAGCACGGGCTCAAACGCCTGAATGGACAGACGGTGAAGCGTAGGTGCACGGTTCAGAAGCACGGGGTGCTCCTTGATGACGTTTTCAAGCGCGTCCCAGACGATGGGATCGACCTTGTCGATCTTACGCTGTGCATCCTTGACATTCTGCGCCTTCTGCATTTCGACGAGGCGCTTTACAACGAAGGGCTTGAAGAGCTCAAGTGCCATTTCCTTCGGCAGACCGCACTGATAGATCTTCAGATTCGGTCCGACGACGATAACCGAACGTCCCGAGTAGTCAACGCGCTTACCGAGCAGATTCTGACGGAAGCGTCCCTGCTTACCGCGAAGCATCTCGGAGAGCGACTTCAGAGGACGGTTCGAGGGGCCGGTGACGGGCTTGCCGCGGCGGCCGTTATCAATGAGTGCGTCGATTGCTTCCTGAAGCATGCGCTTCTCGTTACGAACGACGATCTCGGGGGTACGGATCTCCATCAGCTTGCGCAAACGGTTGTTACGCGCAATCACGCGACGGTAAAGCTCGTTCAGGTCAGAGGTCGCAAAGCGGCCACCGTCGAGCTGAACCATCGGACGGATATCCGGAGGAATGACGGGGATTACGTCGAGGATCATCCATTCGAGCTTGTTGCCCGACTTGCGGAATGCCTCGATGACCTCGAGTCTCTTGATGATACGGGTCTTCTTCTGACCGGTCGCGACGAGCAGAGAGTTCTTCAGCTCGATCGACAGCGCCTCAACGTCGATGTCCTGCAGAAGCTCCTTGATCGCCTCTGCGCCCATGCCGACGCGGAACGCCTTGCCGTACAGCTCGCGGTACTCCTGGTACTGCTTTTCGGTGAGAACCATTCTCTTCTGAAGGGGCGTATCACCCGGATCGAGGACGACGTTCTCAGCAAAGTACAGGACCTGCTCGAGCTGCTTCGGGGAAATATCAAGGACGAGCGCCATACGCGACGGGATCGCCTTGAAGTACCAGATGTGGGACACCGGCGTTGCGAGCTCGATATGGCCCATACGCTCACGGCGAACCTTCTTGGTGGTGATATCTACTCCGCACTTTTCGCAGCGACGGATCTCCTTCGTGTGCGGGGAGTTCTTGTACTTTCCGCACATACAAGCGCCGTCTCTGGCGGGGCCGAAGATCCGTTCGCAGAACAGACCGCCGACCTCTGCCTTCAGGGTACGGTAGTTGATGGTTTCGGGCTTGGTGACCTCGCCGTAGGACCATTCACGGATCATATCGGGAGAGGCAAGACCGATCTTTATCGAATCAAATTCATTATGCTCCACAGCCGTTAACCTCACTCTCAGGAATTCGCGTCGTCGCCGCCGAGACCGCCGAGCAGATCGGCAACCTCGTCCTCGGTAGCGAAGAACGCATCGTTATCGGAATTTTCTGCATCGATCAGGAAGGAATCACGGATCGCATCCTCATCGGCAATTGTTTCCTCCTCAAAGCTTGCATCTCTCGAAACGAGACCGTGCTTATCGGAATACTGCGGAATATCGTCGTCTCCGCAAAGGGTGGAAAGCTGGACCTCCTTGCCCTCAGCGTCGAGCACGCGAATATCAAGCGCAAGTGCCTGAAGCTCCTTGACGAGGACCTTGAAGGATTCGGGAACGCCCGGAGTCGGGATGTTCTGACCCTTGATGATCGCCTCATATGCCTTGCGGCGGCCGTTGATGTCGTCCGACTTCACGGTCAGGATCTCCTGCAGAGTATATGCGGCACCGTAAGCCTCGAGTGCCCAGCCCTCCGGCTCGCCGAAACGCTGTCCGCCGAACTGCGCCTTACCGCCGAGAGGCTGCTGGGTGA
>JAZSIN010000231.1:0-3391 GCA_045533845.1 Eubacteriales bacterium
GTTCAGTCCGCTGAATTCTCCAAGTACGCTACCGGTAAGACTGCTGCTGAGATCGCTGCTCTCGAGACAAAGGAAGTAAACGCTCACCTTGTTTCTTCTGATGATGCTCTCATTTCTGCTGGTTGCACCATGCAGATCACAGGTATCATGGCAGTTGTAGCTCAGTCTGCTAACAACGCTAGATAAATTAAATACTTAAGCAGGAGTTTAGAATTTGAAACATTTCAAATATCTAATCTGTCTGTGTGTAGTTTTGGGGCTGCTCGTCGTTCTGACGGGTTGCCCTAATTCTGCTCATAAGGAGGAACCGAGGGGCTGGGTGAACTTTACCTTCTTCGATACGGTCTCCTACGTGTACAGCTACGCCGGAGACTCCGAGAAGGATTTCTCCGCACACTGTGACGAGGTCGCCGAGATCCTCGGAGAATACCACCGTCTTTTCGATATATACTATGAGCATTCGGGCGTGAACAATCTCTGCACCGTCAACAAGAACGCGGGAGGAGACCCCGTAAAGGTCGATGGGAGGCTGATCGACTTCCTCCTTCACACGAAGGAGCTGTACGAGACCACGGGCGGCGAAATGAACGTAATGATGGGCTCGGTGCTTCGTCTCTGGCACGACTGCCGCGAAGCGGCAAGCGCTTCCCCGTCCTCCGCAAAGATCCCCTCGGAATCGGCACTCGCGGAGGCGGTACTCCACACCGACATTTCCCTGCTCGAGATCGACGAGGAAAACGGGACCGTCCGCATCACCGATCCCGATGCGCGCATTGATGTCGGTGCGATCGGCAAGGGCTCCGCCACCGAAATGGCGGCGAGGCATCTTGAGGAGCAGGGCGTTAACGGCTACGTCCTCAACATCGGAGGAAACATCCGCATCATCGGTCACAAGCCCGACGGCTCGGGCTGGGGGACGGGCATCAAGGATCCCGCCGACCCCTCGCGCTACGCAATGCGCCTGACGATCGCAGACACCTCCTGCGTCACCTCGGGCGACTACGAGCGATACTTCTTCGCGGACGGCGTGAAATACCACCACGTCATCGACCGCGATACCCTCTATCCGTCGACCCACTTCAGCTCGGTGACCGTCATCACGAAGGACAGCGGTCTTGCCGATGCACTTTCCACCGCGCTGTTTTCGATGTCCTACGAGGACGGTCTCGCACTTGTGACACGCCTCGGGAACGTCGAGGTCCTCTGGATCTCCCCCGACGGAACACAGCGCTACACCGAGGGACTTTCTTCCCTCATTCTGAAATAATTCTTTCCGAACTTTGAAAACAACCCCATTTATATAGAAATCCATTAGGAGGAACACGGTTTTGAAAAAGGACATTTCATCTTTGCACGTGCCACACAACAAGCACACTGCAGAATGCGTACCCGTCCGCATCGAGACACCGCGCGAGGTCATCCTGCCGATGAATATGCATTCGGGCCACGATGCAGAGCCCATCGTGAGCGTTGGCGATCACGTCAAGGTCGGTCAGCTCATCGCACGCGAGGAGGGTAGATTCTCGTCCCCCGTTCACGCGACGATCTCGGGAACGGTCGTTGAGATCGCCCCGATGCCCACCGCAAGCGGCAAGGAGACGATCGCGATCCGCATCGAAAGCGATGGAAAAATGGAGGTCGCAGAATCGGTAACGCCCCCCGTACTTACGGATTGCGACAGTTTCCTTCAGGCGGTCCGCGACGGCGGCATCGTCGGTCTCGGCGGCGCGGCATTCCCCACATGGGCAAAGTTCAACGAGGCAACGAACCCCGACTACAAGGTCGACACCGTTCTCGTGAACGCCGCAGAGTGCGAGCCCTACATCACGAGTGACCACAGAATGATGCTCGCGCATCCCGAGCTCATTGCGGACGGCGTCGAGTATCTCCGCAAATATATGAACGAGTACCTCGGAAACGCGACCTTCAAGATCTGCATTGAAAAGAACAAGCAGGACGCGATCGACGTTCTGAAGGAGACCTTTAGGGACAAGGACTATGTCGTCATCCACGAGCTGAAGACGATCTACCCGCAGGGCGCAAAGCAGGTGATGCTCTACAACGCCACGGGCAGAGTTGCAGTCGCCGGCAGACGCTTCCCCTCCTTCGGCGCACTCATCATTAACGTTTCCTCCCTTGCAAAAATGGCGGAATATCTGAACACGGGTATGCCACTCGTTGAACGGATTGTCACGGTCGACGGTCCCGCCGTCGAAAAACCGATGAACCTCATCGCACCGATCGGCACCCGCATCAACGAACTTCTCCGGATTACGGGACTGAAGTCCGAGCCCGGCAAGGTCGTCGTGGGTGGTCCGATGAACGGCACCGCGATCTATTCGGTCGATGATCCGATCGTCAAGGTATCGAACGCCGTGCTCGTCTTCGATGAAAAAAGCGCCGTGCTTCCCGAGCCCTCCGCCTGCATCAACTGCGGACGCTGTATAGAAAAGTGCCCCGTCGGCATTTCGGTCGCCGACGTTGGACGAATCCTCCGCGTAAAGAACGAGGATAAGAAGGCACAGCTACTCATTGAATCGGGCGTCCGTCAATGCGTCGACTGCGCGTGCTGCTCCTATGTCTGCCCCGCGAACCGTCCCCTGCTCCAGAAGAACTGGGAGGCAAAGTCGTTCCTCAAGGCTTACGCGGCGGCACAGAAAGAAAAAGAAGGAGGTAACAGGTAATGTCCCTTCACATTTCCTCCACCCCGCACATTCATCAGAAGGGCTCCTCGACGCGTAACATCATGCTCGACGTCGTGATCGCCCTCCTCCCCGCAACGGTCGCAGGCATCGTGATCTTCGGCCTCTCGGCTCTCTGGATCGTCCTCACCTGTGTGGCGAGTGCCGTCCTTTCGGAGCTTCTCTTCAATCTCTGTGTGCGGAAGAAGCAAACGGTCGGCGACCTTTCTGCCGTCGTTACGGGTCTTCTTCTCGCCCTGAACCTCAGCACAGCCGTTCCGCTCTGGCAGTGTGCCATCGGCTCTGTCTTTGCGATCGTCGTCACAAAGTGCCTTTTCGGTGGACTTGGCAAGAACATCGTCAATCCCGCAATCACGGCACGCGTATTTATGCTCCTCACCTTCGGTGCGGTCGGCGCAGTCGCGCTTCCCTCCGTCGTTGAGATCACCTCGGGCGCAACGCCTCTCGCAGCTCTGAATCAAGGTGCGGAGATCGCCTCTAAGGAAGCCCCCTCGCTCCTCGATCTCTTCCTCGGACTCCACGGTGGTACGATCGGCGAGACCTGCGCGCTTGCGCTCCTCATCGGCTTCGCTTACCTCGTCGCAAGAAAAGTCATCAAGTGGTACGTTCCCGCATCCTACGTCGCGACCGTATTCCTCTGTTACCTCCTCTTCGGCGGCTTTGACGCGATCTTCGCGCTAAGTCGGAGG
>JAZSIN010000064.1:0-2955 GCA_045533845.1 Eubacteriales bacterium
TCGCCCGCCGGTTCGCCGCGAAGGTTGACGGGCTGTGCCTTGTCGGCCTTCACGCCCTTGGGGAGAGTGACGGTGATTTCGCCGCCCTTGCCAACCTGTTCCCACACGCGCAGCACCGTGCCGTCGCCGTCGGGGTTCGGGTACTCCGGCGTTCCCGCCCATGCGCCCTGCGCAAGCGCCACGCACACGGCAGCAACGGAAATCCTTCTACGGATCGTTTCTGCGGTCATCTTGTTCTCCTTGCGGATATTTGTCACTTTGTGATGTATATCTTGGCCATGTCGGTGCTGAAGCAGGAGCGTTCGGAGACATCCAGCTCCTCGAAAAGCTTCTCGCCGGGGCGGACGCCGGTGAACACGATCGGTATGTCAACGTACGGACGGTAGCCTGCCTGCTCTATCATGCCCTCCGCAAGGTCGAGGATGCCAACCGGCTCGCCCATGTCGAGCGTGTATATCGCGCACTCCGGGCGCGACGCCGCCTGGAGGACGAGCGAGACGGCCTCCTCCGTCGTCATGAAGTACCGCTTCATGTCCGGATGCGTCACCGTGACCGGACGGCGCTGCGCGATCTGCTCCCTGAAGAGCGGCACGACAGATCCGGACGAGCCGAGGACGTTGCCGAAGCGGACCGCCGCAAATTCGGTTTTCGAGTCCTTCCTGCACTGAATGATCATCTCGCACATCCGCTTGGATGCGCCCATCACATTCGTGGGATTGACCGCCTTATCGGTCGAGATGAGAATGAACTTCTCGACGCCGTACTTCTCCGCCATATCGGCGGTGTTATACGTACCGAGGCAGTTGTTCTTGATCGCCTCCGAGTTGCTGTGCTCCATCAGGGGAACGTGCTTATGCGCGGCGGCGTGGAAGACGAGATGCGGGCGGTAATAAGCGAACACCGCGTCGAGACGCGCTCTGTCGCGTACCGAGCCGATCTCGACGACGAGGTCGAGTCGATCGCCGTATTTCCGCACGAGCTCCTGCTGAATGTCGTAGGCGTTGTTTTCGTAAATGTCGAAAATGATCAGCTTCTTCGGTTTGCACTTTGCGATCTGACGGCAGAGCTCACTGCCGATCGAGCCGCCACCGCCCGTTACGACGACGATCTTGTCCGTATAGAAGCTGCGCGAGGTCTTATCAAAGACGTTGATGCTGTCGCGGAAGAGGAGGTCCTCGATCCTGATCTCCTTGATGACGCGCGACTTCGGATCACTCGTTTCCTCGTCCTCGGAAAGCTGGAAATCGTAGATCTTGACCTTAAAGCCGAGGCGGATATAAAAGTCAAAGATCCGCTTCTTCCCTTCAAGCCCCATCTTCGGGAGTGCAATGATGATCTCCTTGACGCCAAGCTTATGAAGCTTATCGACGAGTCGATCGTCGGGCGCGTAGATCGGAAGTCCGAGGAGCGAGCCGCCGATCTTTCCCTTATCGGTGTCAATATAGCAGACCGCCTTATAGGTCGAGTTGGGATTGCCCTCGAGGTCCTCCGACAGAAGCGTTCCCGTCTGCCCTGCTCCGACGATCGCGACACAGGTCTTCTGCTTTACGCTTCCGTTTACGTTGAGGTTTTTATAATACTGCTGATACACGAGACGCGACGAAAGAGTCGCGATATACGAGATCGCCATGATCGCGATCGTAAACCAGAAGCCCGCGTAGATCTTGACCGCGGCGTTCCGCGTAAAGTAGGTGATCGTAAGCGCGAGGAGTCCGCCCGTCATATCTGCCACCAGAACCTCAAGGTAGGTAAAGGGGTCGGCGTAACGCCAGACGTTCCGATAGACGTTGATGAACAGTCTCGACGCCATAAGACAGACGAGGAGAACGAGATAGTTCACGATCTGCGCCGGAAATTCGGGCAGCTTCCCAATTCCCGTCGTAAAGTACTGCATCAGGAAGCAGAAGGCGTATACGACGGTGAAAATGACAATGTCGATCAGGATCAGAAGGATTCTTCTTCTATTTTTCATCATATTGCTTCCTCCTTTTTAAGAGAGAGAGAAAAATAGGATTCAACGGCAGCCCTGATCGCTTCCTCGTCCACGCCTGCGGCGCGGTAGATCGGGCAGGGCTCCTTCGGGATTACGAAGGTTTCCTCGGGCGCGAGAATGCATTCGCACAGCTCCCGTCCGCGTTTGTCGCGACGGATGCGGTCGGAGAGCGAAACACCGAAGCCGCCGCCCCGCACCTCCTCCTCGAGGTAGACGAGCGCTCTTACACTCAAAGAGAGCAGTCCGAGGATCTCCTCGGCGAGGAGCTCATAGGGCTTCACGTATTCGCAAAGAATGATCCCTACCCGCCTTCCCTCAGTCCGTAAGGCGTCCGCCGCTCGCATCGCTTCCATCACGATCCTTCCGTGTGTAACGATGACGACCTCGGGCGCGTCCAAAGACGCAAAGTCAGTGCGCACCGCAGGACGGTCGGGGATCAGTTCCCCGCCTCTGTAAAACCGATCGAGGACCTTTTGCTCCTCGTGCGCGTTCGGATATCGCACGGCGGACGGTCCGTCGTACAAAAGTGCCGCGCGCATTGCCGACGCGAGGGAGGCGAAGGTGATCGGGGTATAGATCCGCATACCCGGGATCGACGAGAGGAAGGAGACGTCAAACATGCCGTGGTGCGTCGCACCGTCAGCGGCACTCAGTCCCGCACGATCGATGCAGATCGTAACGGGCAGGCGTTGCAGCGCGATATCGTGGACGATGTTATCGTACCCGCGCTGGAGAAAGGTCGAATAGATCGGCACGACGGGATGGAATCCGTTTGCCGCAAGTCCCGCAGAAAAGGTGAGGGCGTGCTCCTCGGCAATGCCAACGTCGAAGTACCGATTCGGAAAATCCCGTTCGAAGGGTTCAAGTCCGGTCGCAACGCCCATCGCCGCCGTGATCGCAACGATGCGGTCGGCGCACAGAAGGTCGCCCTCTCCGTGTGCGAGACGCGTCAACACCTCGCC
>JAZSIN010000304.1:0-3385 GCA_045533845.1 Eubacteriales bacterium
AGGTGAATACAAGCTCACCCTTCGATCCTTCGGGAAGGACCTCGCCTGTTTCGGGGTTGATGATCTCGGGAATGAAGAAGTCCTCGTTGATGTGCATGCCGCAGAGCTCGGTACACTTGCCCGAGACACCGGGGCCCATCAGCTCGCTCATGCCGTAGTTTGAGGTGATCAGGAGCTCCTTTCCCCAGTAGCGGTGCATCTCCTCGCGCATCGCGTCGGTGAGCAGCTCGCTTCCGACGAGGGCGATCTTCACCTTGAGATCCTTTACGGGATCAAGCCCCATTTCTCTCGCGACCTCGGCAAGGCGAAGCGCATAGGAGGGCGTTGCGACGAGCAGGGAGGTCTCAAAGTCCTGCATATACATGATCTGCTTTTGCGAGTTTCCCGTAGAGGAGGGAACGATCGCAGCGCCGATCTTTTCAAGACCGTAGTGGAGACCGAGCGCACCGGTAAACATTCCGTAGCCGAAGCAGATCTGCGCGGTATCCGACGCGCTTGCACCGCCCATGCAGGCGATACGGGAGACGCATTCGGTCCAGGTCTCAAGGTCACCTTGTGTATATCCGACGACGGTCGGCTTGCCCGTCGTGCCGCTCGACGCGTGGATGCGGACGAGCTTATCCTTTTCAACCGCAAAGAGCCCGAAGGGATAGTTGTCGCGCATATCCTGCTTCGTGACGAAGGGGAGACGCGCAAGATCCGCGAGGGTCCTGATATCCTCGGGCTTCACCCCGGCTTCGTCCATCTTTTTCGCGTATGCGGGGACCTTCGCGTAGACGCGCTCGACGGTCTCCTTCAGACGCGCGAGCTGCAATTCTTCAATTTCTTTTCTCGAAAGGGTTTCTTCTTTTGACCAGATCATAGGTAATCACTCCTGAACAGAAAACTCAAGGTTATCGGATCTCTCCGTCGAAGCGCTTGTCGAAGGCTTCGTAGAGGACCGTATCATTCGGCTTTTTCGTAAATGCACTTACGAGTGCGGTGACGATGATCGAAGCGACCATACAAGTGACGCCGATCAGGGGGGAGGAGGCAACGCCGCTCTTGATCGCACCCGCAAGGGAGATGTCCCAGCCGTTCTTGTCGTATCCGAGGACGACGATCAGGGTGACCGTCAGAACGAGGGAGGTGAGGATCGAAGACCAGACTGCGGACTTCGTCACGCGTTTTGAGAGAAGTCCGAGGACGAACGGACCGATGAAGCAGCCCGCAAGCGTACCCCAGCTGAGCCCCATCATATACGTGATCGCGGTAATGCCGAATTCCTCATTGAGGATAGCAAGCACGACCGAGATAAGGACGAAGAGGAGGCAGAGCGCGCGCATCACGAGCGTGACGTTTTTGTCGCTTGCGTTTTTTCGGATCGAGCCCTTGTAAAGATCGACCGCGATGACCGACGCGCTTGCAAGCGAGACCGACGCGAGGGTCGACATGCTCGCGGAAAGCACGAGCGCCGCGATGACACCCATCAGACCGACGGGGATCACGAGCTTCAGCATCGTCGGAATGACGAGCGAATCGGAGACCAGATAGGTCTCGGGGAAGAAGATGCTGAGAGAGCCCGTAAGATACGCGGAAACGCCGATGACGAGAGCGAAGACCGTGCTGACGACGACGCCCTGTGTGATCGCCTTCTTGTCGCGGACCGCGTAGTACTTATGAATGGTCTGCGGAAGCGCCCAGACACCGAAGGAGGTGAGGAGGGTAAGCGCGATGAGGGATACGGTCGGACCGTAGATCCCGCTGCCGTTTTCCTTTCCGAAGGGGACAAAGGTGTCAAAAAGTGCGGAGATGTCCCAACTCACGTTTTCGTGGTTCAGGAAGCAGAAGACCATACAAATGACACCGACGAGCATCACGACTCCCTGAACGAAATCGGAGAGCGCGGATGCGAAGTAGCCGCCGAAGAAGAGGTAGAACGCGGTGATTGCGGCGAGCACGAGCATCACGATCCAACCGGGAATGCCGAAAACCGTCTCAAACAGCGCGCTGATGCCGTTGTAGACCGAGGCGGAGTAGGGGATCAGGAAGATGAAGATGACGACTGCAGAGACCGTCCGCAGCTTCGGATCGTCGAAGCGCTTCGCGAAGAAGTCGGGCATCGTTTTCGATTCGAGGCGGCGCGTCATATTCTTCGTACGCTTTGCGAGGACGAGCCAAGCGAGAAGCGTACCGAAGACGGCGTTTCCGATGCCGATCCATACGGATGCGAGTCCGAACGACCGACCGAACTGTCCCGCGTAGCCGATGAAGATGACGGCAGAGAAATAGGCGGTTCCGTAGGAGAAGGCGGTCATCCAACCGTTGAGTCCCTTGTTACCCGCAAGGAGAAAATCATTGACCGAGCCTGCTCGGTTTTTTGCATAAAATGCAATCGCGACCATCACGAGTGCATATAAAAGTAGGATGATGTAATCGATCAGCATAGAAACCTCTGGAAAACCATTATGAAGTAATAAATATAAATATAATATAATATTATATCGCATTTTGGCGCCGTTGTCAAGATTTCAGGCGCAATACGGTGTAGAAAGATAGACGGACAAGGAAGGTTTTTTTGAATAAACTTGCATAGGAGAGAGGGAAAAGGGAATAAAAACGGAGAAAGGCTTTTCTTTCGGAAGAAGAGCCGAAGGGGGAGAAGAACGAATCCTATCCGAGCTTTTTGTCAAATGCTGTAATTTTGCATAAGATGGTAGGGAGGAATGACCGAAGTGTTTCTTCCCCGCAGTTGCTTTTCAGCGGGAGGGACGGTCATATTCTACATTCTGACTCTTTTAGGAGGAAAAGCTATGTCTGACAACAGATTTACCGGCTGTCCGCCCGGAGGCGGACGGGAAACGGTTTCCATTGAGACGAATCGCATTTTCGATTCGTGCAAGGATCGCGACTGCTACGAAAACGTTCGCGTCTATCTCACCGACTTCGGAAACAGCGTGATCGAACGGACGGGCGCGATCCGCGTCAAGGGCGCCTCGATCGCGTGGGTGTATATCGGGATCGATCCCGTTGCCTTCAACAGAGGCTTTTACACCGTTACCATCCGCTTCTTCGTGAAGCTCTGCTTCGAGGGATGCCTCGGAAGCGGCAAGGCGCAGGAATTTGAGGGGATCGCCGTCGTTGAAAAGCGCGTGATCCTTTACGGCGGGGAGAGCTGTGTGAGTGTTTTCCGCAGTGCCTCCGAGGGCTCGTACGATTACTGCACGCCGCTCCTTCCCGCAGGACACGCACAGAGTGTGCCGATCGCGGTCATTGAGGCAGTTGATCCGATCGTTCTGCAGGCGAAGGTGGTCGAGGAGAGCTCCTGCGACTGCGCGTGCTGCTGCTGTTGCTGTTCGGATATTCCCGAGACGCTCACCTGCCGTCTCGGCGGTGCGCTCACCGA
>JAZSIN010000132.1:0-5573 GCA_045533845.1 Eubacteriales bacterium
TGCCCCGCAAAGGGCATCTTTCGTCACGCAAATATCACGCCCCTCCCCGGGGATAACGTTGAGATCCTGCTATCCATCCCCGACGAGGGCTCTCCCGACGCTACGCGTTCCGCCGTCATCTCGAACGTGCTGGAGCGCAAAAACGCCCTGATCCGCCCCCCGATGGCAAACCTTGATCTCATCTTTGCGGTCTTCGCATCCGCAAACCCCGCGCCGATGCCCGACGTGATCGATAAGCTTCTTCTGATCGCCGAGCAGAACGGCATTCCGCCCGTCGTCGTGATCACGAAATCCGAGCTCTCCCCCGAAACGGTGCGGGAGCTTAGCGATACATATCGGAAAACACCTTATCCCATCTTCTCGCTCAGCGCCGAAACGGGCGAGGGCATCGAGGAATTCCGAGCCTTTCTCCGCGAGACCCTCCCGGGAAAGACCATCGCCTTTGCGGGCGCGTCGGGAATCGGAAAATCGACCCTCATCAACGCGCTCTTCCCGAGCTTCTCGCTCGAGACCTCGGAGATCTCCGAGAAAACGCGCCGCGGACGCCACACGACGAGGAAGGTCACCCTCCTCCCGATCCGCGAGCTCGGGGACGACACCTACCTTGCGGATACCCCCGGCTTTTCAATGCTCGACTTCGTCCACTTCGATTTCTTCGACCTCGAGGATCTCCCCTATAACTTCCCCGAGTTCCGCGAGCATCTCGGCACCTGCCGCTATACGCGCTGTACGCATCTATGTGAGGAGGGCTGCTCGATCGTCGAGGCACTCCACAGAGGCGAGATCGCAAGATCCCGCCACGAAAGCTACGTCACGCTCTACGACATTCTGAAGAAAAAGCACAAGTGGGACAAGCCCGCAGAGGGCGGGACGAGACGCGGACGCTGAAGATTTTAAAATCAGCGAAAGATCCGTAGAGGATAAAAAGGAGTTTCTTTTACTATGCGTGCATTTATCTTTTCAGGCGGCAGGATTCGCCCCGAGCTCATACACGAACGCCCGACAAAGGACGATCTCACGGTCGCCGCCGACGGAGGCTTCCACAACGCCGAGCTCCTCGGCATCCCCGTCACCCATCTGATCGGAGACTTTGATTCCTTCGGAGAGGAGGAGCCCGAAAGAACTGTTCCGCGCTCGACCGAGATCGTTCGCGTCCCGAAGGAAAAGGACGCGACCGACACCCAACTCGCCGTCGCACTCGCCCTCGAGCAGGGCG
Source organism: Eubacteriales bacterium (assembly GCA_045533845.1). GTDB lineage: Bacteria > Bacillota > Clostridia > Oscillospirales > CAG-272 > JAZNOQ01. The sequence continues at coordinate 1,217 of JAZSIN010000132.1, forward strand.
CAGACGAGATCCTTATCATCGGCGGACTCAGCGGACGGATCGACCACACGCTCTCGAGCCTCTCGATCCTCGAGTCCCTTGACAAAAGCCACGTCCACGCCGTTATGACCGACGGTCAAAACCGTGTCCGCTTCATTCGCTCGACATCCTATCTCATCGCACGGACCGAGTACCGATACCTTTCTCTCATCGCGGTCGACGAAACCGTGAAGGGTGTGTCGATCGAGGGATGCAAGTACCCCTTGAAGAACGCTCGCCTTGAGCGCGGCTTCCAATACGCCGTCTCGAATGAGCTCACGGGCAACTGCGCCCTGATCACGGTAAAAAAGGGCGGCGTCTACGTCATCGAAAGCACAGACTAACGTCACGAGAGGGAGAAGGTCACCCCGTAGGCGTCGCAGAAGACGTCAAATTGATACAGCCACGCAAACAGCTGCGGCCTGGACATCAGCTGCCCGAACCACGTAACGTCCCCACCCTCGAGAAGCGCCGTGAGACGCCTTTTGTCGATCATCTCGCCGAGCGCGCTGTCCTTTTCCCCGAGACGCGCCGTAACGAGCGCACGCACCTGCTTTTCGTATTCGGGGCTGTGCGTTTTCGGATACGGGCTCTTTTTGCGCCAAAGGACCTCTTCGGGGAGATAGCTTCGCATCGCCTCTCTCAGCAGAGATTTTTCGTGCCCGTTCTCCATCTTGTACTCCCACGGGACGTTATATACGAAGTCAAGAATCCGATGATCGCCGAACGGAACGCGCACCTCAAGTCCCGAATACATACTCATACGGTCCTTCCGTTCGAGCAGATTTGTCATAAAATAATGAACCGATAAATAGGTCGCGATCCTTGAACGGCGCATTTCTGCGCTTTCCCCCTCGAGAACGGGTGCCTCCTCTACGCTTTTTCTGTAATGATCCGAAAGCACGCGGTATCCCTCGCCCCCCCGTGAAAGCTCGGGCCTGAGAAGCGAGATCCGCGCCGTCGGTGCGTGCAGCCACGGGAAGAAATCCCGTTCAAGCATCTCGGGACGGTAGAACCACGGATACCCACCGAAGATCTCATCTGAGCACTCACCCGAAAGCGCGACCGTGTGAAGCTCCTTCACCCGACTACAGAAATAGAGAAGTGAGGAATCGATGTCGGCCTGCCCCGGCAGGTCACGCGCGAGAACGGCATCATACAGAAGCGCCCCGACTCGTTCGGTCGGTACCGTCAGGACTCTGTGGTCGCTCCCGAGCTGACGTGCAAGCCGCATGGCGTATTCGTCGTCCCCCTGCGGCTGAAAGAGCGAGGACTTGAAATTTTCCTTGTTTCCTTCGTATTCAAAGGAATAGGTCGACAGCGTCCGCCCGTGTTCCCGTTCGTGTTCGGTCGCGACTGCGGCAACGATCGAGGAATCGAGTCCACCCGAGAGGAATACGCAAAGCGGAACATCCGAAACGAGCTGTCTGCGGATCGCATCGCGTACAAGCGCCCCCGTCTCCAGGATCGCCTCCTCGCGCGTTCCCTCAAACCGCTTTGCTTCAAGACTGTAATACCTGAATCGTCTGAAGCCGTTTTCTCCGTAATACGCCGCCTCTCCCGGAAGGAGCGCAGAGATGTCGCGAAAGACCGATGTTCCCGGGAGGGTGACGGGCGAAAGATAAAAAAGCTGCCACAGCCCAAGCGAATCGATCACGGGTCGCACCGCGTGAGACGCGAGGATTCCCTTTACCTCGGAGGCAAACCGAAGCACTCCGCCCGACTCGGAATAATAGAGCGGCTTGATTCCGAACCGATCGCGTGCAAGGAACAGACACGCGGAGGCGTCCCCCGAAACAGGCTCCTCAAGGACGGCGTAGGCAAAGATCCCATTGAGCTTTTCGGGACTGTCCGCACCGTACAGAGCGTACGTCCAGAGCACGACCTCGGTGTCACAGCGCGTTTTGAACACAGCACCCATAGCGCCGAGCGCCGTGCGAAGCTCCTCCGCGTTATAGATCTCACCGTTATAGATGATCGTATAACGCTTCCCCTCCCACTCAAGGGACATCGGCTGTCGTCCGTTTTCAACATCCATCACCGCAAGGCGATTGTGCTGAAACGCCCCACCACAGAAAAAATACGTTCCGCTCTGATCGGGTCCGCGATGCTTCATCGCGCTCCCCATCCGTACGATCTCCTCCCTGATCTCTTCACACGTCGCCCCCGAACCGAATATACCCGCAATCGAACACATAAAGCCCTACCTCCTGTCGTTATGCAGACGCTCTCCCGCCGCTTTTAGTAGTATATGCAAAACAGGGTGAAACCTTTCGTTCACATTTTCCCCGTCTCCCGCATATCCTATCCGTAGAGCGTATACCCCGTCTCTACGCTGATCGGAAGCGAAAGGAGGTCTCTTATGTGTCACATTCCGCTCCGCCGCGTGATCGGCGGTGCCGCCGTCGCCTTCGGTGCAGGAATCTTATTTTCCTTCCTGCTCCCCGGCTTCCTTCTCGCATTCATCGAAGCGGCAGTTCTCGTTGCCGCAGGTATTCTTCTGCTCGGAGGGAAGCGCTGACAAGACGCGTCTACATAACGTTCACTTTTGAAAGGCGGTACCATTTATGAAGATCACGGTGTGGCGGCTTCCCCGCTTTTTACGTCCCATAGCAAGACGTCTCTTCGGGTCGGGAAAGGATTCGTAAGTTCCCGTCGACTCTGCCCCGAGAACCGAATCTCACATCGATCTCGCTCCCCGCGCTCGGGATCTCGGGGCTCCCGATCCCCATAAAACGCACGATCAAGTGAAAAGACACGATACCTACCGAAAATGAACGGTTTTCTTCCCATCAATATAGCAGAAATGAAGGAAATGGGCTGGGACAGGCCCGACTTCGTTTACGTCACGGGGGACGCGTACGTCGATCACCCGTCCTTTGGCGTTGCGATCATTTCGCGCGTGCTTGAGTCGAAGGGATACCGCGTCGCGATCCTTTCCCAGCCCGACTATAAAAGCTGTGACGCCTTCCGCGAATTCGGAAAACCCCGCCTCGGCTTTCTCGTGACCGCGGGCAACATCGACTCGATGGTCGCGCATTACACCGCCGCGAAGAGGAAACGCACCTACGACTATTATTCCCCCGGCGGAAAAATAGGGCTACGCCCCGACCGCGCGTGTATCGTTTACTCGAATCGGATCAGAGAGGCGTACGGCGACGTGCCGATCATTCTCGGCGGACTCGAGGCGTCTCTGCGCCGCTTTGCGCACTACGACTATTGGGACGACAAGATCCGCCGCTCCCTGCTCGTCGACAGCCGCGCAGACCTCCTCACCTACGGAATGGGAGAAAATATCCTTTGCCGCATCGCAGAGCTCCTCGACCGCGGCGTTCCGGTGAAGAAGATCCGCGACGTGCGCGGGACGTGCTACCTCTCGAGAGAGGGCGACCACGTACACTTCGACGTCGCCGCGACCTTCGACTATAACGAATTGAAGAGCGATAAGAAAAAATACGCCGAGGCGTTCGGCGTACAGTATAAAAATCAGGACTCAATCAGCGGAAAGGCGATCCTCGAACGGTACGACGACCGCATCCTCGTGCAGAACCCGCCTATGCCCCCCCTTGAACGGGACGAGCTCGACCGCGTCTACGCGCTTCCCTACACCCGTACCTTCCACCCCTCGTATCTCAAGGCGGGCGGTGTTCCCGGGATCGAGGAGGTACGCTTCTCGGTCACGCACAACCGCGGCTGCTTCGGCGGCTGTAACTTCTGCGCACTTGCCTTCCATCAAGGGCGTACGGTCCGTTCGCGCAGCATTGAAAGCTGTGTCGAGGAGGCGAAAAAGATCACCGAGATGCCGGACTTCAAGGGATATATCCACGACGTCGGCGGCCCGACCGCAAACTTCCGTTACCCCGCGTGTGAAAAGCAGCTAAAGGATGGCGTATGCAAAAGTCGCAAATGCCTCGCACCCACGCCCTGCAAAAACGTGATCGCGGATCATACGGAGTATATCAGACTGATCGAAGCGATCGAGGCGCTTCCGCGGGTAAAGAAGGTCTTTATCCGCTCGGGTATCCGCTTTGACTATCTCCTCCTCGACAAGGACGACAGCTTTTTCAGAAAGCTCGTCAAGGACAACGTCTCAGGGCAGCTCAAGGTCGCGCCCGAGCACTGTGCATCACCCGTTCTTCGGTGTATGGGAAAGCCCGATTTCTCGGTCTATCAGCGCTTCCGCGAAAAATTCTTCAGACTCACAAAGGAGATCGGAAAAGAGCAGTACCTCGTGCCCTATCTGATGTCAAGTCACCCCGGCTCCACGCTCGAGGAGGCGGTCGAGCTCGCACTTTGTCTGAAGCGCGACCACTACGCGCCCGAACAGGTGCAGGACTAC
>JAZSIN010000293.1:0-1789 GCA_045533845.1 Eubacteriales bacterium
ACGGTGACGCATTCCTTCTCGCGCATCGGGTGGCGAGGCGCTTCGAATTCGGTCATTCCCTCTTCGGGAGCCGCAAGGACGAGCTCGCGTTCGCATTCGGTTGCTATACGCTTTGCGAAGTCTGCGCTGAATTCGCCCACGCCCGGCACAAAGCCGCATTCGCGGAGCATATCCATTATCATTTCGCAAACCTTTCTTACTTCCTCGCGTTCGGGGATGAGCTCGAGTTCTTCGTCGGCCTCGTGGAGCGCAAGCAGGATCTCCTCGCGCTTGAGAGCGCGCTTGTTTGCCTTCTTGATGATGATGGCAAAGAAGATGATGACTGCCGCCGCAAAGAGAAGGACGGAGGAGGTGATGATGACGATCTTCTTTATCAGCTCGCGCAGAGCCTCGCGGCGCTGCTCCTCGAGCATCTGCTCGATCTCGTAATCTGTCATTCCCTCGAAGGGATCTTCTTCGGGTTCGTCCTCGTAGTCGCCGGGATTGCTCGGGATGCTTGTGCCCGAGGAAGGACGGCTCGAGAGATACATTGCGTCGTAGTACTTGGGGGTCGCCTCGTACTGGATCCAGCCGAGACCGTCGTACCAGACCTCTACCCAAGCGTGTGCGCTCGAGTCGCGGACGGTGGTCTTGTATCTCGCAACGGCATCGTCACCGCGGTTGGTGAAAAGACCGGTTGCAATGTAGCCTTCAACGTAACGCGCGGGGATCCCCGCTTCGCGAAGAAGGAGAGCGAGAGAGGATGCAAACTGAACGCAATAGCCTTCCTTTGTCTTGGTGAGGAAGGTCTCAACGCCGTCAAGCGTGTTTTCCTCGCCGAGAACGGTGGGGTTGAGCGTGTAGGTGTATCTTTCCTCGTCGCAGAGGTAGTTGATGATCTCCATTACAAGCGCGTGACGCTGAACGTAAACGTTTCTGTCGGTAACGGTGGATACGAGCTGGTATACCTCTTTGTTCTTGTTGTACTTATATTCGCTCTTCTGAGCCGCAAGCGAGAAGTCTGCGGGAACGGGCTCCTTGTAGTCTTCCTTGACCACGGCATTTGCGACGATCTCTTTGTAGAGATCCGAGATGATCTGCGAATTCGCCTTGCCGGTGTAGGTCTCGTAGACGAAGGGAGTGTACTTGTCGAGCAATTCGCCCTGACGGCGGAACTGCCACTGCTGAACTTCATCAAGCTGCTCGAAGTAAAGAACTGCTCGGTCGAGCTTGGGGGCGTAGTATTCGATAAGGTTGCCTTCACGGTCATATTCCTCGGGAACGTCAATCATTTCGCGACTTACGCTTCCGTCGGGCTTGATCGTGTAGACTGCGGTGCCGACGGGCTGAGCGACGGTGAGCACCTTTGTGCCGTCCTCTGCAACCGAAACGACGGTGTATTCGATAACGGTTCCGTCATAGAGGGTGACGGAATATTTGCCAAGGCGGCTGTCGTTGATGTCCTTTTCGATCTCGGTGCGTCCCGCTGCGATGGCTGTGCGGGTCTTGTTATACTCGGTTATGAGGTTGCCGAGGTTGTATTCCAGGGTGTCGTGCTTGAGAACGGGCAGCATCGAGACCATTGCGTAGCCCTCGGTGCCGTTCAGACCTGCACGGTAGCTGGTGTAAGTCGGAGGCCAAGCGGTCTTAGGAAGACAAATTGGAGTAGCAACCCCTTGCCTCACAGAACGACATGGCTACGACCCGACTTTGCCGAGATTGTATTCCAGTCTGTCGGGCTTGAAAACGGGCAGCATCGAGACCATTGCGTAGCCCTCGGTGCCGTTCAGACCTGCACGGTAGCTGGTGT
>JAZSIN010000271.1:0-5369 GCA_045533845.1 Eubacteriales bacterium
TGATATAATGTAAAGGATAGGAACACAGATGCACGTATACGCCCCTATTATACTGCATCCGACGGCAAAAAGCAAGGGCTTTTTACAAAAACGGCGTCGAAATCCGAAAGAAATACAGAAATGGAGTCCTTATGGAACAGATCTATACGATACCCGTAAACGAGGCGTTCGAGGCGGCTGCCGCCGATCCGACCTGCGGCTGTCCCGTCTGCTCGCTTCACCGTATGCTCGAGGAAAACGAGCTCGAGCTCATTCTCGGTGCTTCGATGATGGAGCCCGACGTGCGCATCAAGACGAATGACGAGGGCTTTTGCAGGATCCACTACGATATGATGTTTACGAGGAAGAACCGACTCGGTATGGCATTGACGCTTGAGAGCCATCTCGACGAGCTCCGCGAGGAGATCAAGCCCTCCCTCCTCGGGTCACCCGTGAAGAAGCCCGTGAAGCGCATTTCCGAGCTTGAAAACACCTGCTACGTCTGCCGCCGCATCGACTTCCACTTCACGCATATGCTCGAAACGATCGTCCTCCTCTACGATAAGGACGAGGCGTTCGAGGGGAAGCTCAAGAATCAGCCCTACTTTTGCCTGCCGCACTACCGTATGCTCCTCGAATGCGCCGAAAAACGGCTACCCAAAAAGCGCGCCGCAGAATTCTCCACCCTCGTCAGCGCCATCGTCGGCGCGTATTTCGACGAGCTCCGAAAAGACGTCTCGTGGTTCTGTAAAAAGTTCGACTACCGCTATAACGACGAGCCGTGGGGCAACTCGAAGGACGCGGTCGAGCGCGCGATCAAATTCCTGCGCAGCGATCTCCATCGCGCAGATCCGAAGAAAAAACCGACCTCCTTTGGAGGACTGCAGTGAGGTTGGAGCTTTTTTGCGGGGGAAGAACCCTTCTTGCAAGAAGGGCTTCTCCCCCCGCGCCCCCCTCTCCCAAGAACCTTTGAAAAAGGAATTATGGACACACCTTGCCTCACGTCCGCGAGTGAGATGGATCGGGGATCTGTCGAGGCTCGTCCGAGGCAGTCACCGAGACAGAGCTCTCGGGAGCGGACACGGACGGAAAGCGTAGAGCTGATTCGGTTTCCGACCGAGAAAGCGGATGTTCTTTCTCCCCTTTCCGAGAAAGTTTTTTGAAGATTCTTAAGAAACTTTTTTTCAAAAAAGTTTCTTATGCGGGTGCAGGGCGGCGCCCTGCGTAAAAAGTTTCTTATGCGGGTGCAGGGCGGCGCCCTGCGTAAAAAGTTTCTTAAGCGGAGTCTGAGGCGGAGCCTCATCCTCCCGCCACAAAACAAATCATCATTAAGGAACACATATTATGCTCGACTTATTATCCCTCCAGAAATATTTCATCTTAAACCACCTGAAAGAAGGCGACACGGCAGTCGACTTCACGATGGGAAACGGACACGACACCGAATTTCTCTCGCGCACGGTCGGAGAGAGCGGCCGCGTGTACGCGTTCGATATACAGGCGGATGCCGTCGCGTCGACCGCGAAGAACCTGAAGGAATGGGGCGCGCCCGAAAACTACACCCTCATCTGCGACTCGCACCATAACGCAAAGAATTACGTAAAGGAGCCCTTCAAGGCGGGAATGTTCAACCTCGGCTGGCTCCCCGGCGGGAACAAGTCGATCACGACGCTGCGGGAGACGACCCTTCCCGCGCTCGCTTCGGCGATCGAGCTGATGGACAGAGACGCGGTGCTCACCGTTGCCGTCTACCCCGGTCACGAGGAGGGGACGCTTGAGGGGATCGAGGTCGAGGAATACTTCTCGTCGCTCAGCCGCTTCAAGGTCTGCTGTACGAAGATCAAGATCGTCAACTCCCCCACGTCCCCCTTCTTCTTCGTCATCGAAACAAAGTAAAAAAAGATCGGAGTTTCCTGTTCTATGCCCGATATTTATTTCTCCCGTCCCTGCCCCGCGTGCGGCGGCAGAGTGCGCCGCCCCGAGGGCGCGGACTACGCCGAATGCACCGTCTGTAGGCGCCGCTTCCGTCTGACAAGTCCCCCCGAGGGGGGAAAAACCGCCGCGGGTAGTACCGCAAGTGAAAAAAAGGGACACCGCGTCGTGCAGGCGTTCAAAGCAGCGTGCGGTGCCTTAAAGAGCGGCTTCGTTTCGCTGTACGAGCGGATCTACCTCGGCGTCCGCAAAAAGAACGACCGAATCCCCCTCCCGAAGCCGCAATCGGAGCAGAAAAAGCCCGAGCGTCCGCCCGCTCCCCCGATGGACGAGGGACAGCGCGCCCTATACGAGGCGAGAAAGCGACAGCTCCGCGCGCGCGGCGGTGCGGAAGGCAAAACGCGTGCGCTGACGAAGACCGAGCGCCTCGAGCGCTTCATATACGCGCACCGTCCCTTCACGATCGCGCTGTCGGTCACCGTTCTCTCGGTCCTCCTCTTCCTCGTCGTCGTGGGGATCACCCACTGTGTGAAGGAGAGCCGCATCAACAAGAACGATTTCAGGATCGTCTACGGCACCGAGGGGATCGATGATTTCAGGGAAAGAGCGACCTACAAATTCATTACGAATAACGGGAAAACGATGAAAATCAATATGAACGCGATCGCAACGCTTTGCGATCTCACGATCTCGGGGACGCGCGACGAGCCGAAGTACGCCGTGCGCGGCGGTCCCTCCTACGTTCGCTTCAAGGTCGGAAGCGAGATCGCTCTCGTGAACGGGCGAAGCTACGAAATGAGCATCCCTGCCGCATACGATAAAAACGGTTCGCTTTGGGTCGACCTCCTCTTTGCCGACGACATTCTGTCGGGCGTGACCGTCACGGTCGACCGAACGCTGAACGTGATCCACGTTTCCCGCATCGCGACGCCCGAGGGCACGGTGCTTGACCCGATCTACGAGACGGTTTCGATCTCTGCGGGCAACCGCACCGAGGTCGAGGGCGGTGACGACGTCGTCTTCACGGGCTCGGTCACCTACAAGACCGACGTCAGCGCGTATATGGACGACCTCTACCCCGTCGATCCGTCCTATCTCTTCCTCGCGAACAAGCAGCACCCGATGGATGCCGACTTCGCACCCGACGATCTCGTCGCGGTCACCGTTCCCGCAACGCGGATGATGGAGCTTCGCCGTTCTGCGGCGCGTGCGCTCGAAGCGATGTTCGCGGAAATGGCGGCAGACGGCGTGACGGACGTGAGCGTGACGAGCGCGTATCGCAGCTACACCTATCAGCAGCATCTCTTCGACCGCTACGTCGAGGAGGAAATGGAGACGGGGCTTTCATACGACGAGGCGGTCGCCCGCGTCGAGACCTACTCCGCCCGCGCGGGATATTCGGAGCATCAGACGGGGCTTTGCATTGACTTCTTCACGTCAGAGATGACCGACCTCACGAACGAGCAGTTCGAGCCCTCCGCGGCGTGTGAATGGCTTCGGAATAACGCCCACAAATTCGGCTTTATTCTCCGCTACCCCGAGGAGAAGACGGGCGTGACGGGCTACTCGTACGAGTCGTGGCACTACCGCTTCGTCGGCGTCGACGCGGCGTGTGAGATCGCGGAAAACGGCTGGTGCCTCGAGGAGTATCTCGAGAAGCACGGTTAATCAGAAAGAGAGAAGGATGCCCGTGGGCATCCTTCTCTCTTTTTTTATTCGTTTCCGTCGTCAAGCGGTGCCTCCGACCACGATACGATGTTAAAGATCCGTTCGTGCTCGGTTTCCGTTACCGTGAGCGCAAGGCGATCGCCCTTCTGTATCAGGATCAGCGTTTCATCCTCCTCCAGATACCCCTTATAGACAGAACCGCTTTCCGCAGTGATATAGAAGACCGAGGTCCAGTTGCTTGTCACAATGCGGACATCCTTCACCGTAACGGTTACGTTCTGCGGTTCCTTTTCGGGCGGGATCTCCTCCTCGGGCGGCTCTGTCACGCCGTTCTGCACGAGGAGCGCCTTATACGCCTGCATCACCTCGTCCTGCGTTGCACCCGTCGCGACGATGCTGTAATTCTCGACGTTGACGAGCGCGTAGAGCTTGACGATGCTGTGCGCGTCCTTGAGAACCATAATATAGGTCGCTTCACCCGAGATGTTGACGAGCGACGGGAAGGAAGCCGTGTAGCCCTTCTCCTGCACCTCGCCCTCGGCGGCGCCCATTGCGGAGTATTCCTCAGCACCGACAACGGGATAGAACTTATATTCGCCCGTCCGCGCGTTGCTGATGATGAAGCCGATGTTCGATTCGTCTGCCGTCACCGACGTAACGCCCGTGAAGTACCAGACGTCGTCCTCGATCACGATATAGCCGAAATCGTCGGTCGTTTCCTTACAGCCGACGTTGCCGATCACGCTGTTCCAGAAGCCGCCCGAAAGAAGTCCGTGCCAATCGTACTTTTCACACGCGAGGTAGCCGTTATAAACGCAGTCGATCCACGCGGGCACATCGGAGACGGGCAGAAGCTCGGACGAGCCGTCCGTGGGGTCAAAGATGATGACCTCGGTGACGTCCGACGCGCCGAACATTGCGATCTGCGGCTTCACGCAGGAAACGATATAGTAGGGCTTCCCGTCCTCGTCGATCTCGAACGCGACCGTATCGAAGATCTTCGTCGGGTAGGAGAAGCGGAGCTTTCGCATCAGATCGTCTCCGAAGTAGCCGCTCTCCGAGTAGCGGAGGGACGTATCGAGCTCGACGTACTCCGCGTCGTTCTTCACGGGATCGACCATTACGTAGCCGGGAATGCCGCTGTCTCTGTTACCGAGCCACTTGAAGAAGCCGAGGTACTCGAGGTTCGCGACCTTCTTCGGCGAGCGGAGATAGTTGATCTGCGTGTAGTGCGGCGCTACGCCGTACTGCGACACGACGCTTGCAAGCGAGCCGAGCGTGCGGTTGCCGATCACTGCGGCGGTATCCGAGTCCATCAGGGCGATATTCGTGACCGAATCGGTCTCGGGCATATCGTTTTCAAACACCGCCTCCTCGACCGTGATGATCCCCGCAAACGCCTTCGCGTGAAAGAGCGTCGAGGACGCGATCCCGCCAATGACGAGGACAGCGACGGGCAGAAGAATCGCGATCGCGCCCCACAAGGGGAGCGTCTTTTTACCGCCGCCGAGCTTCAGCCAATTCATCTTGCCCGCTTCGGTGCGGGGCGTCCCCTCGCTTCTCCTTCGCGTCCACTCCTCAAGGAACGAGAACGGGATCACGAATGCGGCGATCAGCACCGCGAGCGAGATCCAGAACGCCTTTGCCTGCAAATGGATCGGGGGGAGAAATACGTAGTAGCCGACCGCTCCGACGAGGAGCGCGAACAGGATAGACAGCGCGATATTACGGACCTGTGTTTTCTTCATACCGTCCTCCGCTTCTGTGCCGCTCTCTTTGCCGCGGTGAGG
>JAZSIN010000276.1:0-1594 GCA_045533845.1 Eubacteriales bacterium
TGCTCCTTGATCTCGGGGTTGCGGAAGAAGGCGGTGATGAACTTCGCAGAGCCGTCGGGCTCGTCTCCGCCCGAGAAGCCGCCGGGGATGAAGACCATTTGCGACTCGGAAAGCTTCTTCGAAACCGTCTCAACGCTACGCGAGACGTCGTCTGCCGTGAGGTTACGAATGACGACGATATCCGCCTCTGCACCTGCCGCCTCGACGACGCGCGCCGAGTCGTATTCGCAGTTCGTGCCGGGGAATACGGGGATCAGGACCTTCGGACGCGCGCACTTGACAGTGGGTGCCGCGGTCGAGCCGCCCTCGTACTTGAAGGTGGGAAGCTCCGAGGCCTTTGCGGGAGCATTCGTGGGGTATACGCTTTCGAGAACGCCCTCGTTCAGCGCGAGGAGCTCCTTAAGGCTTGCGGTGTCACAGCCGAGTGCGATCTCAGCCTTTTCGGTAGTCTCGCCGAGCTTCAGCGCGTAGGGAGCGTCCGTCTCCTCCGTGAGCTCTGCGACGATGAAGCCGTAGTGTGCGGGCATATGCCAATCACAGAAGTCCTTGTTCGTTGCGGTGAAGCCGATCTCGTTGCCGAAGGACATCTTCATAATTGCCTCGGCAATGCCGTTTTCGACTGCGTAAGCCGCCTTGACCTTTCCTGCCTTCGAAAGGGCGTGGAAGGATTCCCAAGCCGCCTTCTGGCTGTCTGCGGTATTGTCCGTGGGAGCGAAGAGGTATACGGGGTGTCCCGCTTCCTTGAATTCGGGCGAAAGCACGTCGGACGCCTTGATGGGCGCGATCGCGAAGGAGATGAGGGTCGGGGGAACGTCCTTGTCAAGGAAGGTGCCCGACATCGAGTCCTTGCCGCCGATCGCCGCGGCGTTCAGCTCGAGCTGCGCGTCGAATGCGCCGAGGAGTGCTGCGAAGGGCTTGCCCCAACGGACGGGCTCCTGACGGAGCTTCTCGAAGAATTCCTGAAGCGTGAGGTACGCGTCCTTATAGTCTGCGCCTGCCGCAACGAGCTTTGCCATCGAGGTGTAGATCGAAGCGCGTGCGCCCGTGTAGGGGTCGACGCACATCGTGTCGGGATCAAGTCCAAAGGCCATTACGCTTGCCTGATCGGTCGTCTGTCCGGGCAGAACGGGGAGGAGAGCTGCCATTGCCTGTGCGGGGGTTTTTTGTGTCTTGCCGCCGAAGGGCATCAGGACCGAGCCTGCGCCGATCGAGCCGTCGAAGCGCTCGACGAGACCTCTGCGGCTTGCGGTCTTGAGGTCTCCCGCCATTTCGCGGAGGCTGCCGTAAAGTGCCTTCGAGAGGGCGGAGAGATCCTTCTCGTTTACCTCGACCTCGGTGTGCTTGTCTGCACCGTTGGTGTTGAGGAACGCACGCGAGAGATCGGCGATCGTCTGTCCCTTCCAGGACATGACCATACGAGCTTCCTCGGTGACGACCGCAACGCGATAGGCCTCGAGGTTCCCGGATTCTGCGAATGCAATGAACTTGTCCGCCTCCTCCGCGGCAACGCCGACTGCCATACGCTCCTGTGCCTCGGAGATCGCGAGCTCGGTTCCGTCGAGACCGTCGTACTTCTTGCGGACGGCGTCAAGAT
>JAZSIN010000242.1:0-3144 GCA_045533845.1 Eubacteriales bacterium
ACGGTCGGCATTGCTTCGGAACATTACGGCGCGGATTACGCCGTCCTCATCCTTGAGTGAAAAATACAGATGACCGTTCCGGTGATTCGTGAAGTTTGAGATCTCACCCTTCACCCAAATGCTTTTGAGAACGGGATTTCCTTCGATCAGCATCTGAATGTACTGATTCAACTCGGAGACCGTCAGTGCATTTTTTCCTTTATCCGTGGGAGACACTGCGACAGAGGAAAAAAGATCGGATTCCATTGTACTTCCCCCTTTTTTCGTGTAAGGCTATGTCTACGCAGAAAGGTGACGCAGTCTCGTTAAAAGTGCGATCCCCGCGGCATTATCCGCTGAGAACTGCGGCTCAGAAAAATAAGCCTTAAACCGCGAAGCAAGCTTGTTTTGCAGAATTCGGTTACTCATTACCCCGCCCGCGTACAAAAGCGGAAGGCCGGGATACCTGAGAAGGAGCTCGGAGGTGAGAGCGGAAAGTGTTTCTCCGATCGTTTCAAGGACGTACGCCGAGACGAGCGCGGGATCTCCCGTTTCCTCGTATAGCTTAACCGCAAGGTTTTCTGCTCCGGACAGGTTACACGTACAATTCTTCACGTGGATGCGAGGACGCGGCACCTTCTCTGTGTTTTCATTTGCGAGTGCCTCAAGACGAGGACCGCACGGAAATTTGAGCCCCATACGGACGCCGACGCGGTCGATGAGCTGTCCCGCGTTGATGTCTGCGGTCTCCCCGACCGTCGTGATCCGGAGGTCGCATCCGTTCGGCTCGACGTAAAGAACGTCGGTCGTACCGCCCGAGACGTGAAATGCGCCGAAGGGAGCGGACAAGAGCGAGTCGAGACTACCCGAGGAATATGCCGCCGCCATCACGTGTCCGCTCTGGTGAGAAAAGGTATAGTACTGAAGAGAGCGTGCAGCGGCAAAAGACGCGCCCGCCGCTTCACCCGTGAGGAAGCACGGCATATAAGAGCCCTCTGCGTCGCGCGGACGGCTTGAGACGCCAACGGCGATCGGCTCATAATCCGAGAGGATCGCCTTAGCCTCGTTCATAATGGACGGAAGGTTCCGCACATGTGCAAATACGGCGTCGCTCTGCCGAAGGCCACGCTCCCCTTCCTTTACGGGAAGCGGACGCTTCAGATTTGCAACGATCGTTCCGTCCGCCAAGGCGATCGCGACCGACGTTGTGTAGTTGCTGGTGTCGATCCCGACAAAGCAAGGAGTGGGCATAACGGTGCCTTACTCCGCTTCCGTTGCCGATTTCGCGGAGGTCTCCTCCGCTTCTGCGGTGGGAGTGGACTCCTCAATCGGCAGGTCATTCTTGACGGCGTTCAGAATTCCGTTAACGAAGCCGCGCGCTCTTTCATTGTCGAATTTCTTCGAGAGTTCGATCGCCTCGTTGATTGACACGCGGAGCGGAACACGGTCGCGCATATAAAGCATTTCGTATACTGCAAGGCGGAGAACGGTGCGGGAAACGTGCGACATACGGCTGATGCTCCAGCCCTTTGCATGCGCCTCGATCGTTTCGTCGATCAGAGGCAGCTTCTCGAGCGTGCCAAAGTATACCTCGCGAATATAGGGATCCTCTCGGATCTCACGGTTTTCGGTAGAAGTTTTATAAATGGTATCGGTGGATTCGTCCGAACGGAATTCGGTCTCGAACAGCAGTCCGAAGACTGCCTCGCGTGCTTCTCTTCTTGTCATAGAGCAACTCCAATCTTCCTTTTGCCGTATCGTGACGGCTTTTTCAGGTAAGGTGTTTTCGAGAGGCGCGGGAAAAGATCTCCCGCGCATAAAAGTTCAACTTATATTATAGTACAAAAGGTGAAAAAAGTCAACAGTAAAATGAATATTTGATTGAATAATTGTTCTTTTTCTTCAAAATATACAGAAGAAACAAAAATACCCTTTGTGTTCGGAGGACGATCCCTCGCAACCGACCCGAAAGCTACTTCAAAGCCTCACAGCAGGATCAAAAAATGGGATGAAAAAAAGAAAATTCACAAAAAAGACTTGCAAAAAAGGAGGAAATGTTGTATAGTAATCGTGTTATGATTTTTTATCTCTAAAGGAGTTTTTATGTCTAAATCAAAACCGTTTGACAGCGTCAGGTCGATCCTTAAAGGGGCTGCAGTGACGTATACCACCGTCGTTCTCTTCGTGTGCTTCGTTTTAACGGGTGTTTCCGAAAATTCCGCAGGGATCTCTCCGATGAATTTTCTCCTCATCTTCCCCTTCGCGCTGTGCTTTTCCCTTGCGAATCATCTTCTGAGAAGCGAAAAGCTCGGAGGCTTTCCGAAATTCCTCCTTCACTTTCTTCTTACGATCGGAGGCTTTTTTGTTTTCCTCTACCTTCCCGCGTTCCCCGGGGGAAAGAGCTCGAGCTCGGTTCTCGTTCTTTTTATCGTCACGATTGTCTATTTGATCCTTTACGGAACGGTTCTTCTCCTTCGCAAAAGGTGGAAGAAAGAGTTTGGAACGGAGACAACGTATACCGCTCAGTTTTCTTCAAAATCCGGAAGCGGAAAAGGAAGATCGTAAGATAACCTTTTATTCGCCCAATTTCTTTAAGGAAAATCCGGAAACATATTGATTTTTTCGCTTTTTTTTGCTATAATTACGTTATTACTGTGTTTTAGAGAGAGGATTTCCCATGAACCGCGTATATATTCCGACGGGATACCGTCCTGCGCTTGACGAATATGATACACAGCGCGCCATCGCATACGTTAAAAATACCTTTCAGAGAGAGTTTTCCTCCGCGCTGAATCTGAAGCGTGTTTCCGCACCGCTTTTCGTTACCGAGGCGTCAGGTCTGAACGATAACCTGAACGGCTACGAGCGTCCCGTTTCCTTTGACGTCCCTGCGATCGGGGTCGACGCACAGGTCGTCCACTCCCTTGCAAAATGGAAGCGTCTTGCTTTGAAGCGTTATAACTTCAACGTTGGCGGTGGACTTTACACCGATATGAACGCGATCCGTCGTGACGAGGAGCTTGACAACATCCATTCGATCTACGTTGACCAGTGGGACTGGGAGAAGATCATCACGATGGAAAACCGCAATCTTGAATACCTGAAGCTCATCGTGCGCTCGATCGTCCGCGCGATCTGTGATACCAATGATCAGCTCCGTGTGCG
>JAZSIN010000295.1:0-16547 GCA_045533845.1 Eubacteriales bacterium
TAGCCATGTCGTTCTGTGAGCCAAGGAGTTGCTACTCCAATTTGTCTTCCTAAGACCGCTTGGCCTTCCGACTTGCTCCGCGCGATAAAGCTCCTCCTCCATCCGCCTCGTATCGTCTGCACGGACGCGTGCATCGGGGAGGTCCTCCCTCTCGGCTCGCGCCCTTTGCTTTCTGCCCTTTCCTGCGGTCTTTTGCGGCGATTTCGGAGAAGCCTCCTCTGCTTTTTGTGCGGCTTCCTCCTTTTCTCTCCGTTCCGATTCTATCTTCCGCTTCCGTTCCTCCTCGCGTTCTCTCTCCTCAAGGAGAAGCCGCTCGCGAATCGCCTCGATCCTCGGGTCGGGTCGGCGTGGAGGAGGCGGCGTCTCGGGCGATGCCTTTTTCGGGGGTGTGGATTCGTGCTCCTCTGCGGGCTCCTCCACGACCTTGCCCCATTTCATACGGGCGTTCCGCTTTTTTTCGGTCGCTTCAGCGGGGGGAGCGGACTCGACGGGAGTCTTCTCCTCGAAGGAGAGCGCTTCCGCGTTTTCGTTCTTTTCTCCCTGCTCGTTCATTCCGTCCCCCCCTTTCGTTTATCGGGTCATCCCCGCTTTTTCACTCTTTTCGTCTTTTTTCGGTCAACACGGACCGATGCTACCACCCACCACAGGATGAGGGCAGCTACAGCGAGTCCAACTATCACCCACAGAAGAACGAGGAGCGTGTACTCGAGGTCGAAAAACACACCCTGTCTGAGCTCTGTAAGATCGAGCGAGCTGCAGTAACTGTTCGGCTGAAAGGTCAGCGTCTCACGCGTATCCTCGACGAGTCCGAGAAAGGTATAGTACTGATACGCGTCGTAGAGAGGCGACCCCTCTCCGAAGCAGTTCATCATCACGTATTCGGTCTCTTTTTCCTCACGGCGAATGAGGAAATAGCCGCTCTCGGTCTCAACAACGTCACTCACGTCCCCGACGGAAAGCGAGAACGCGGCGTTTTCGTACGCCTCCTGCATCTCGCCCCTCATAAAGTAATAACCGTTTTCCGTCTGGTCTTTATCCTCGCCGTACTGCTCCATAAGCACGTCGAAATCCTTACCTGCGTCGAGCTTCGCCTGGACCTCTGCGATTTTCTCGCGGTTTTCCGCGTCGGTCCTACCGTTCTCCTTAAAGACCGCGATATGGTGCGTTCTGGCACAGACCGAGTCCTTCATTACGGCGTCGTAGACCTTCTCGACGTCCGACTCGATGAGACCGAGGTTGTTGATGTAGGAATACAGCAGGTTATTTTCGAGAATGCGTACGGCTGTCGCGAAGCGCGCGTAGCGGTCGGTCATATAGTGCTCGTGGAGCATCTTCTTATATTCGTGCATTCCGCCGAGCGACGAAACGAGCTCCTTCATATCCTCGTCCACCATCGCGTCAACGTCGTCAGCTCCGTAGCCGATCTCCTCCGACAGTACAAGGATCGCATACTTTTCGACCACCGCACCGTAAACGAGCTCCTCGAGCTCTTCTCGGTGGAGGGCGCGGCCCTCGGGCGTATCGAACGCGTCACTGCCGTAGGTCTTCTTCAACGCCTCGCGATAGGTCATCGTAAGGCAGAAAAGCTCGTCGTACGGGACGTCGTAGCCTGCTACGCTTCCGACGGTGCGCACGTCCTCTTCATCCGCGGAAAATGCGCGGTATCCGCACCCCGAAAGCGCAAGGACGATAAAAGCAGTCGCAAGAACGAAGGAAACAACGCGGGAAGATGTCCTTCCCAATTTTGATAAGCGCATCACTTTGCCTTCTTTTTCGTCTTCGGCTTACGGTTCAGCGCCATAAAGACGATGACAGCGCCCGCGATCACGAGGATTCCGCCGACGATCGAGACGGTATAGATCACCCACGTGTCGTCCTTCACCGATTCGATTGGCTCGATCGAAAGAAGGTCAAGCGCCTTACATTCCTCGTTCGGAACAAACGTGAGCGTCTCGCGCGCCTCGTTCAGGTAGTTGTTCATCAGCGCCGAGGCATAACTGTCGAACAGCTCCGCATAGTTCGTTTCCACGTACGACTCGGTGAGCGAAAGCTTCTCCATAAAGTACCACGCACCGCGCGTGTCGCCGAGATAATCGGCAGTGCCGTAGAAGACCTCGCTGATGTCGCCTACGCTCTCGAGCGCGAATGCGATCTCCTCGTAGGTCTCATCCATCTGACCGTGGGTGAAGCAATGCTCGGGGGACATATCGAGCGTATACTTTACATAATCGTCGATATCCGCACCGTCCGCGACCTCCTCGCGGTACTGCTCCGCCTTTTTTCGATTTACGTCATTCTCCTCATCGGTCTTGTTGATGAGACAGATGCTCGCGACGCGGACGAAATTCTGCAAGATGTACCGCTTGACTGTGTCGCGGTCGTCCGACACGCGTCCGTCTTCGAGATACTTGAAGTAGAGCTCCTCATAGATCGTGTCGACCGCCACCGTAAAGCGGACGTAGTGGTCAGTCAGACCTGCCGCCTTCAGGAAATCCTTATAGCTGCCGCGATCGTCATCGAAGTCCGAGCGGAGCGTCTTTTCCATATAGTCCTGCACCTCGTCCTCGAAGTCGTCGACCGAAAGTCCCTCCTTCGCTCCGAGGGTGAGGACCGCGTAGTTCGCGGTGAGATCCTCATACACGAGCTTTTTCAGCTCGCGGCGGTACTCCGCTGCAGTCTCCTCTTTTTCCCAGATATCCTTTCCGTGGAGATCCTCGAGCTGCTTTTTATAGGTCAGAACAAGAAAACGGAATTCCTCGTACAGCACATCGTATTCCCCGACCGTTCCGACGACGCGAAGGTCCTCCTTCGTCGTGGGAAGTGCGCGGGAGGCACAGCCGACGAGCGACGCAGACAGCATCAGCACGGCAAGAAACATTGCGGTCACACGCGACAGGCGTTTCATAAATACAGAATTCAAAATAAGATCCTCCGTGTGTCAAATATTCATAAGCAAGGATAAAACGGTTTTACATTTCATTATACCAAGTGTTTGTGACAGCAGTGTGAATGATTTTCATTCTCTCTTAAAAATTATGTAAAATTAAGGAGCCGAGTCTTTTGGCTCGGCTCCTGTTCAAAACAAATTATCTTGCAACGATGTTTACGATCTTGTTCGGGACGTAGATCTCCTTCACGATCGTCTTGTTTTCGAGCATCGAGGCGACCTTCGGGTCTGCCTTTGCGGTCGCGAGTGCGACGTCCTGCGGAGCGTTCATCGGGAGCTCGATCGTCGCGCGGACCTTGCCCGAGATCTGGACCGCAACGGTCACACTTTCGTCGACCGTCTTCTTTTCGTCGTATTCGGGCCACGGTGCAAGGCTGCAGAAGCCCTCACCGCCGAGCATTTCCCAAAGCTCCTCCGCAAGGTGAGGCGCAAAGGGACAGAGGAGACGGACGAGGATCATAAGATCCTGCTTCGCGAGCTTGCCCGCGTCGTAGATTTCGTTCAAAAGCGACATCATTGCGGCGATCGCGGTGTTGAACTTCATTTCCTCAATGTCGGAAGAGACCTTCTTGATCGTCTTATGGATCGAGCCCTCGAGCTTCTTGTCGGTTGCAGAGGAGAGATCCAGATCGGAAAGTCCCGCAAAGCGCTCGAGGAATCTCTTACAGCCGCGGAGGCTCGAATCGTTCCACGGTGCCGCAGAGCCGTAGTCACCCATAAAGAGGACGTAGGTGCGGAGCGCGTCTGCGCCGTAAACGTCGATGACATCGTCCGGGTCAACGACGTTACCGAGCGACTTCGACATCTTGACGCCGTTTGCGCCGAGCACCATTCCCTGCGCGGTACGCTTTGCGTACGGCTCCTCGCACGGAACAACGCCGATGTCATAAAGGAACTTATGCCAGAAGCGCGAGTAGATCATATGGCGCGTAACGTGCTCCATACCGCCGTTGTACCAGTCGACGGGCATCCAATACTTGAGCTTCTCCATTGCGGCAAGCTCGGAGTCGTTATGCGGGTCGATATAACGGAGGAAGTACCATGACGAGCCCGCCCACTGCGGCATCGTATCGGTCTCGCGCTTTGCATCCCTTCCACACCGCGGGCACTTGCAGTTTACGAACGAATCAATCTTTGCAAGCGGCGATTCTCCGCCCTCACCGGGTGCGAAGTTCTCGACCTCAGGGAGACGAAGCGGAAGCTCCTCGAAGGGCACGGGAACCATACCACAATCTTTGCAGTGCACGATCGGGATCGGCTCGCCCCAATAACGCTGACGGTTGAACGCCCAGTCCTTCATCTTGTACTGTACGCCGCCTTCGCCGATACCCATCTTTTCGAGCTCCTCGACCATTCTTCGGATCGATTCCTTCTTGTTCGTGTATCCGTTGAGGAAGTCCGAGTTGACCATTTCACCGTCACCCGTGTACGCTTCCTTCGAGATATCGCCGCCCTTGATGACCTCGATAATGTCAATGCCGAAGGTCTTGGCGAAATCGTAGTCTCTGCCGTCATGCGCGGGAACTGCCATGATAGCACCCGTGCCGTAGCCCATCATTACGTAGTCCGCGATGAAGATCGGGACGTCCTTGCCGCTGACGGGATTCTTTGCGGTAAGTCCCTCAATACGAACGCCCGTCTTATCCTTCACGAGCTGGGTACGCTCGAATTCAGTCTTTTTGCGGCATTCCTCGCGGTACTGTTCAATCGCGTCCATATTTGCGATCTTATCCTTATGCGCGTCGATCAGCGGATGCTCGGGCGCGATGACCATAAAGGTCACGCCGAAGAGCGTGTCGGGACGCGTCGTATAAATGCGGAGCTTTTCGTCGATGCCGTTCACCTCGAAATTCACGAACGCACCCGTCGACTTTCCGATCCAATTCTCCTGCTGCATCTTGACCGTGGGTAGGTAGTCTACCCCGTCAAGGCCCGAAAGCAGACGGTCTGCATATTCGGTGATGCGGAGGTACCAAACGTCCTTCGTCTTCTGCACGATGTCACTGTGGCAGATGTCGCACTGGCCACCCTGCGAATCCTCATTCGAGAGAACGACCTTGCACGAGGGACAGTAATTGACCATCGCGGTATCGCGGAAGGCAAGTCCCTTCTCGAACATCTTGAGGAAGATCCACTGCGTGCAGCGGTAGTAGTCAACATCGGTAGTGTCGATCACGCGCGACCAGTCGAACGAAAAGCCGACGCGCTTCAGCTGCTCCGTAAAGTGTGCAATATTTTGGTCGGTGACGACGCGGGGATGGATGCCGGTCTTGATCGCATAGTTCTCTGCGGGGAGACCGAATGCGTCAAAGCCGAGCGGGTAGAGGACGTTGTAGCCCTGCATACGACGCTTTCTCGAGATCACCTCGAGTCCCGAATACGCCTTGATGTGTCCGACGTGCATACCTGCGCCCGACGGATAAGGGAACTCGATGAGACCGTAGAATTTCGGCTTATCGAACTCGTCCTTCGCGTTGAAGATCTTCTTTTCTTCCCATTTTTTCTGCCACTTTTCTTCAATGGCAACGTAATCGTATCGCATTTCTTTTCTGCCTTTCTGTCGTTTCGGAGAAAACGTTCTTTATCCTTGTAATTGTACCCGATTTCGCTATTTTTGTCAAGGGGTTTCGCGAGAAAAGCGGTCGATTTTTCCACTCCGACCGCGTTTCCCGCCCAATCCCCGCGCTTTATTCACATTGAATTCATAAAGGCGTGTTATACTTTCTCTGTAACGGCGTCGTTTGCCACAATCTGTACATAAGAAGGAGGTGCTTTTTCCGTATGACGTCACAGCGGTTTTCTAAGATCAGTCGGTTTCTTACACGGAACGGGCTTCGGATCGCGCTTCCCCTCCTCCTCCTTCTTCTTTCCTTCATAAGCTACAGGATCACAATCCTGCCCGCGTCAAGCGGAAAGACGGTCCTCGTCGACTGCGCGCGCT
Source organism: Eubacteriales bacterium (assembly GCA_045533845.1). Lineage (GTDB taxonomy): Bacteria > Bacillota > Clostridia > Oscillospirales > CAG-272 > JAZNOQ01. The sequence continues at coordinate 5,889 of JAZSIN010000295.1, forward strand.
TCGTTCTGCCCGTTATAACGGTGATCTCCGTCCTCCTATCCGCACTTCGGCGGCACGCTTCGGCGTTCTCACTCTTCATCGGCTATCACGTCGGCGTTTTCTTCGCCTTCCTCGCGGGAGGGGATACATCCGTGTTTCTACTCACGCTCTCCCTTTCGCTCATAACGTCGCTTCTCATTGGCGTGTGGCTTGAGGTCTTCTCTGTCCTGCTGAAAAAATGGAAGGAAGAGGCGGATTCCTGATCCGTCCTATACAGAAGGGGGTGAGTCAAATGCAAAAATGCATTTGGTACTCACCCCCGACGACTTTGCTTTACGGCTAAACGCCGTAATTTTTGCCTGTTCCGCAGGAAAAAACATAAATCTCACACGTCAAAAAGCCTACCGACGGCTTTTTTCGAAGGGGCTGTCTCACTGAGACAGCCCCTTTTTTGTACTTTTTTTGAAGGTCAGAGCTTATCTGCAGTTTTCGCCGCCGATGGGCATATTGTTCGTGCCCGAGCCCTGCTTCTTGCTCTGCGCATTGTTTTGCGCATTGTTTTGCGCATTGTTCTGCGCATTGTTCTGCGCGTTGTTCTGTGCGCTGTTCTGTGCGCTGTTCATTCCGCCACTCTGCTTCTTGTTCTGTGCGTTGTTCTGTGCATTGTTCTGCATTTTCGTATCCGTACCTTTCTCTCGTGTTTCTGTGCAGGCTTCGTCCTGCATAGAGAGTATAACCCGAGGGCGGTCTCGCTATACAAAAAATTTCCGACGGAAGCTTAAAGTAGCATAAAGCGGTACTCGACCTGCCCGTAGATTAGGCGGACCGCACGGATCGTAAAGAACGCGAACAGTCCCGCAAGCACGACGTCGAGAAGCGGGAGCCAATCAAGAGACAGTCCCGGTCTGCGCGGCAGAAGAAGCGCAACGAGAAGAAATTTTGAGACGGCGCTGAGCACTGTAAACAGCACGGCAGGGATCATATTTCTTTTAAGGCTCTTATGGATCAAACGGATCTTCTCGCTCGGATTCCGCGTTTCCTCGGGGGTAACTACAAAACCCGTGTAGGACTTGATCACGTAGAGGAGCATACGGAAAAAGATGAGCATTAGGAGAATGAACAGAGCCTGCTCGATCGCCTTGAGGATCTGAAAGACGACGTAAAGCTGATACGCCTCCTCGTTCGTCTGGATCGAGGTCGCGCTGAAGCGATAGAAGAATTCGTACTCAAAGAGGTTCACGCCGATCGACATAAGGGCAAAGATCCCCGAAACGAGGAAAAGCTGCCACCGACGTCCGACATGCTGTCCGAGGACGAGAAGCGCAATGCAAAGGACTGCTGCGAGAAGCGCATCAGGGATCACGTGAATGGTGTCAAGCCGGAAATCGACGCGGAAGATCATCGCGACGCACGCGATGAAGAGCGCGGTCGTGAGGTGACGGTGGGTAAAGAGGTGCTCCTTCGTGAGGACCTCGGTGCGATACTTCTCACGGTAAAACGGAAGCAGAACCTCGTCTGCCTTAACGGCACGGATAAAGGAAATCGTTCGGAAAAGGAAAATGCATCCAACGATAAAGACCAGAAGCATCGCGAAGAAGCGGAGAATACCGATGTAATCATAGAGGCGGAAGACCGTGCTCGTCTCGGTATCCTTCGACAGCGCCGCAAATTCGGGCAGGACGGTAAAGATCGCCTTAAACATGACAAAGAAAACCGTCGTGCGCCGTGCTTCTTCAATTCGATTTACGGGTCTTCGCTCGATTACTTCTCCCCTCTGAATACCCTTTCTTCGGTTCGGGAAAAGGACCTTCCTCGGCTTCCGGTGGCGAAGCTCAAAGCTCGTTCCGTCGCACCGCGCCGAAAGATATGAAAAGCCCTCGTACACACACTGCCACGCGGGCAGGGCAAAGAAGAGGTCGAACACGCCGAACACGAAGGTCAGCAGGAGGAAGGTGTCGGGCTGCTCCGCGCTCGTCACAAGCGCAAGCACGAAGAAGAAGGAGAAATACCGCACAAGGGCGATCCAAAAGAGCTTGAAGAAGCGGTCATATGCATCTTCAAAATAGGCGTTCAGATCGCGCAGGTAGGAAAGCCCCGAAAGAACGAGGGCGTAGCCGATAAAATCGGGGAGCAGATCGAAGAGCGCCATATCGGGAAGGAAGAAGAAGACCGCCGCGGCAATCAGCGCACCGATGCCGAGGTGCTTCTTTAGCTTCATCTTTTTCTTGAGAACGATCGGCTTTAGTTCACTCATCGTCTTTTCCCTCCGTTTCTCCGTTTCTGTTCGCGTTTTTCACGCCTTTTCCTGAGGCGGTCCTCGGCGTATTTCGTCACGCTGTCAGCGGCCGCCTGTTCCCTTCTTGCGCGCTCCTCGCGGATTTTATTCACAAATGCGAAGCGCGATTTTTTGAGGGGCATATCCACGTCTCCCTCGTCGCAGATCTGCATATAGCACGTAACGAGCATCACGCCGATCAGAACGTGGTAAACGATCTGAATGAGCCGCGCCGACAGCGCAAAATACGCGGCGGCGGGAAAGGGCGTGACCGACAGAAGCTGTACTGCCACGTAAAGCCCGAGAAAGACCGTATTCCGCGTGGCGGAGGCGACGATCTTCGGGTTCTCGACGTCATTTGCAAGCCGTCTGACAGCGAGAAGGAGAAGCACCTGAAATGCGGCGAAAATGAGAAATTCCGCGATTTTCACCGCATCGAACACCGAATCCGAAAAGGCCGATGCGTCCCAAAGAAATTGCTCCGACAGCCAAAAAAGGAGCCGATAAAAGGCAGATACCGCGAGAAAAAGGGAGAAAAAGAGCGCATTCCGAAAGAGGGATTCGTACTCCATCAGCGAGGCGAGTGCGACCATTATCATCACACACCCGAGGAGCAGAAGGAGGATCCCCCAAATCTCGCTCTGCCACAGCATTCCAACGAGAAAGGCGAGGTAGTAGCCAAACGTTAAGATACCAAATCCCATTGCCGTTTACTCCGCAGAGGCGCCGGGATTGACCCCACAGCACTTCTTATACTTTTTGCCGCTTCCGCATGGGCAGGGATCGTTCCGTCCAATCTGTGCCTCGGTCCTGCGAACAGTCGAGGAAACGCGGATCTTCGCAGGTTTCCTGTCCGAGGCGCCCGCAAAGCCTGCGGTAACGGGACGCGCCACCTGCACGCGGCGGGCGGGATTTTCGACGGGAATGACCGAGAGGATCTTCCGCGTCGTTTCCTCACGAATATCCGAGACCATCGCATCGAACATATCTGCGCCCTGCAGACGGTACTCGGTAACGGGGTCTCTCTGACCGTAGGACTGCAGTCCGACGCTTCCCTTCAGGTCGTCCATCGCGTCGATGTGATCCATCCAGTAGCGGTCGACGGTCTCAAGCAGGATCTTCCGCTCGATCTCTCTGAAGATCTCAGAGCCGAAGAGCGCCTCCTGCGATTCGTAACGCTTCTCTGCACGTGCGAGCATCTCGTCGACGATGTCCTCGCTCTTTAACGACCTCAGCTCCTTTTCGTCAAAGCGGAAGTCCTCATCCATCGTGAGAAGCCCACGATAATGACGGCGAAGACCGTCGAGATCCCAATCCTCCTTTTCGTCGGCAAGGAGGAAGCCGCGCGTGTTCTCCTCGATCGTCGAGAAGACCATTTCTCTGATCGTCGCACTGACGTTTTCCCCGTCGAGGACGCTGCGACGTTGGTCATAAATGACCGTTCTCTGCTGATTCATAACGTCGTCATAGGTGAGGACGTTCTTCCTGTGGCGGAAGTGATCCGCCTCGATGCGCTTCTGCGCCGATTCGATCGAATTCGAGAGGATGCGCACGCTGATCGGCGTATCGTCGTCGAGACCGAGACGATCAACGGTCGCCATCATTCTTTCAGAGCCGAAGAGGCGCATCAGGTCATCCTCAAGAGAGAGGTAGAACTGCGACTCTCCGGGATCGCCCTGACGTCCCGCACGTCCGCGGAGCTGATTGTCGATACGGCGCGATTCGTGCCGCTCGGTTCCGAGGATATAGAGACCGCCCACGGCGCGCACCTTGTCTGCCTCAGGTGCGACCTCCGCTTTATACTTTTGATAAAGCTCCGCGAATACGCGGCGTGCCTCGCGTGCCGCCTCGTCGTCGAGCTCGGCGGTCCCCGTCGCCATCGCGATCAGATCCTCGTCGATCTCCATACGGCGCATCTCAGCCTTCGCCATATACTCGGGGTTACCACCGAGCATAATGTCAGTACCTCGTCCCGCCATATTCGTCGAGATCGTGACCGCCCCGAGGCGTCCTGCCTGCGCGACGATCTCCGCCTCCTTCGCGTGGTACTTGGCGTTCAGGATATTATGCTTGATACCCTCTCTTTTCAGTCTGCGCGACAGCTCCTCGGACTTTTCGATCGTGATCGTGCCGACAAGAATGGGCTGACCCTTTTCGTGGCATTCCTTGATCTGGTTTACGATCGCGTCGTACTTGCCCTTCAGATTCTTATAGACCGCATCGGGATGATCGTTACGGATCATCGGACGGTTGGTCGGGATCTCGACGACGTCGAGCCCGTAGATCTCGCGGAACTCGTCCTCCTCGGTGAGTGCCGTACCCGTCATACCCGCGAGCTTCTTATACATACGGAAGTAGTTCTGGAAGGTGATCGTCGCGAGGGTGCGGTTCTCCTTTTGCACCGTGACGCGCTCCTTCGCCTCGATCGCCTGGTGGAGACCGTTCGAGTAGCGTCTACCGGGCATCATACGTCCCGTGTTCTGATCGATGATCATAACGCCGTCGTCGGTCACAACGTAGTCGCGGTCGAGCTGCATACAACCGTACGCGTGGAGCGCCTGATTCAGATGGTGCGCGATCGTCGCGTTCGCGGGATCGGAGATGTCCTCGATCTCAAAATATTCCTCTGCCTTGCGGATGCCCGCCGCCGTGAGGATCGCCTTTTTATTCTTCTCGTCTACAATATAGTCGCACGCCTCGCCCTTTTCGTCGAGCACCTCGTCGTAGGAGGTCTTGCCCTCCATCTCCTTGATGACAAAGCGACGAAGGCGTCTCACGAACGTATCGGTACGCTCGTAGAGCTCAGAGGATTCCTCTCCCCTGCCCGAGATGATCAGCGGTGTACGCGCCTCGTCGATGAGGATCGAGTCAACCTCATCGATAATCGCGTAAACGTGACCGCGCTGCATCATCTGCGCCTTATAGACGACCATATTATCCCTGAGGTAATCAAATCCGAATTCGTTGTTCGTACCGTAGGTGATATCGGCGTTATACGCCGCTCTCTTTTCGTCTCCCGTCTGACCGTGTACGACAAGTCCCGTCGTGAGTCCCATAAACTCGTAGACGTTCCCCATTTCCTCGGCATCGCGGCGCGCGAGGTACTCGTTGACCGTGACGATATGAACGCCCTCGCCCGTGAGCGCGTTCAGGTATGCGGGCATCGTCTCGACGAGGGTCTTACCCTCACCCGTTTTCATTTCGGCGATGCGTCCCTGATGGAGGATCATACCGCCGATGAGCTGTACGCGATACGGGCGCTTGCCGAGGATACGGTCGTCCGCCTCCCTTATCGCCGCGAAGGCGTGCGGAAGGATATCGTCGAGCGTAGCACCCGCCGCGAGCCGTTCCTTAAAGACCTCGGTCATACCCGAGAGCTCCTCGTTCGTCTTTCTCTTATATTCATCTGCGAGAGACTCAATATAGTCAACGGTCGCGTTCAGCTTTTTCAGCTGATGCTCGCTGTACGTACCGAAAATCCGCGTTAAAAGACCCATAACTAAAAGCACCTTTCGTGTCTTGATTTTTTCTTTCTTTCGTAAAAAGCCACTAATCCATTTTATTATACATCATAGCAAAGAAAATTACCATACTATTTTGTAAATTTTATCTGCAAAACCGAAAAAATACTTGAAAAAAGCCCCATCCTGTACTATAATATAGGCAAATGAGACTGTAACGCTACGGAAGGAAGAACTATGAACCGACTGCACATCGTACTTATGGAGCCCCAGATCCCGCAGAACACGGGCAACGTCGCGCGCACCTGCGCCGTAACGGGTGCTTCCCTGCACCTCATCCGTCCGCTCGGCTTTGAGATCGACGACAAAAAAATGAAGCGCGCAGGTCTTGACTATTGGGACAAGCTCGACGTACGCTACTACGACGGCTTCAACGATTTCCTTTCGAAAAATCCGAATGCCCTGTGCTGGTTCTTCACGACGAAGGCGCAAAACAAGCACACCGACGTAAAATACGAGGGCGACACCTATCTCGTCTTCGGCAGAGAGGACGCGGGACTACCCGAGTCCCTCCTCATCCGCCATCCCACCACCGCCCTGCGTATCCCCATGCGGAACACGCTCCGCAGTCTGAATCTTTCAAACTCGGTGGCTGTCGCCGCCTACGAGGTGCTTAGACAGTGGGACTTCGACGGCCTTGCCGAAGCGGGTAGCCTTACACAGTACGATTGGAGTAACGCGGACTATGGCAGAAAACAGATGTAACGGCGGTAAGGGGCTTCGCGTCACACTCGCGATGAGCGGTGGCGTCGACAGCGCGGCCGCGGCGCACCTGCTAAAGGAGGCGGGGCACGACATCATCGGCGTCACGATGGAGATGTTCAACAGATCTCTCCTCACGCCCGCTTCCCTTGAAATCCTCGCAAGCGAAACACCGGTCGAGGACGCGCGCGACGCCGCAGAGCGTCTCGGGATCCCGCACCGCGCGGTGAACGCCGCGGAGGAGTTCCGCCACTCGGTGATCGAGCCCTTTATTGAGACATACCGCATGGGCGGTACGCCGAACCCCTGCGTCGAATGCAATCGATGCCTGAAGTTCGGGCGGCTGCTCGACATTGCAGAGGAACTCGGATACCCCTATCTCGCGACGGGACACTATGCAAGGATCGAAAAATGCGCGGGCGGGCGATATCAGATAAGCCGCGCACGGGACGAAAAAAAGGACCAGACCTATATGCTCTGGGCGCTCTCGCAGAAGCAACTCTCCCGCGTGCTCTTCCCCCTCGGGGACGTCACGAAGGCCGAGGCGCGGGAGATCGCGCTGTCGCTCGGCTTCCGCTCGGCAGAACGGAAGGAAAGTCAGGACATCTGCTTCATCCCCGACGGCGACTATGCATCGTTCATCCAGCACCACACGGGCGAACACTTCCCTGCCGGTGAATTCCTCGACACGGACGGAAATTCGCTCGGGAAGCATAGGGGCATCATCCACTACACGGTAGGACAGCGCAAGGGGCTCGGCATCGCCCTTGGCGAGCCGATGTACGTGTCGCACAAGGATGCCGCACGGAACACCGTCACCCTCGCGCGGAACGAGGAGCTCTTCACGCGCCGCGCTACGGTCACAAATGCAAATCTGATACTTTGGGACAAGCTCAACGCCCCTGTTCGCGTCCGCGCGCAGGTGCGCTATCACCATACTCCCGCCCCCGCGACCGTCACACAGCTTGGTGAGGACCGTCTCCTCGTCGAATTCGACGAGCCCGTCCGCGCGATCGCCCCCGGGCAGTCCCTCGTCCTTTACAAAGACGAATATCTCGCGGGTGGCGGCATCATTTCTTTTTGAAAAAGACTGTCTTTTTTTTCGAAATCCCTTGAAATAAACCGAACTTTATAGTACAATAGACAAAAATAACAGACGGCGGTCACGGATCGACGGACGCCGCCCCAAAAAAACGAAAGTGATACCGTATTATGTATAAAACCGAGCTCCATTGCCACACCCAGGAGGTCAGCGATTGCGGACGCCTCTCTGCAGAGCGACTCGTCGAGCGATACGTCGAGGCGGGCTACACAACCGTTGTGCTGACGAACCACCTCAGCAAATATACCTACAAGAATAAGCACGTCGACCGCTCCGATTGGTCCTGGGAAAAGAAGATCGACTTCTATATGGACGGCTACCGTCTCTTTGAAAAGGCGGCAGAGGGAAAGCTTTACCCGATCCTCGGGTGTGAATTCCGCTCAAACGTCGACAAAAACGAATATCTCCTCTACGGCGTCACCGAGGAGCTTCTCCGCTCGATCCCCGATATGCTCGACGAGCCGATCGACGTCGTCAGAGAAAAGCTGCACGAGATCGGTGGGCTCGCCTATCAGGCGCATCCCTTCCGCGTCGAAATGAGGATCAAGAAGCCCGATAAGATCGACGGCGTGGAGGTTTTCAACGCCTGCACCGAGGAATTCCGCAATTCGATCGCGGACATGTGGGCGAAGCACTACGGACTTCTGCGCTGCTCGGGAAGCGACATACACAGAGAAGAACATCTTTTAACGGGCGGCATTGAAACGGAGAAACCGATCACAAGCCGCGAGGAGCTTGTAGAGGCGCTCCGCTCTCCTGCCCTCTCCCTGCTCACAGCGCCCGTTCCGCATCCCAATCACTGATCGGTGCGGCGCCTACGGAAAGCGGCAAGAGACAGCAATAATTGTCCGAAATTTGCTCGTTCTTGTCTTGAAAAAATGCACAAATTGTCTTATACTAAAACCAAACCATAAAGACACGAAGAAAGGTCAGGTACTATCTATGGCAATCAAAGTAACGGTATGGAATGAATTCCGCCACGAAAAGTCGAAGGAAAAAGTAAAGGCACTTTACCCGAACGGCCTGCACGCGGTCATTAAGGAATTTCTCGACGAGCAGAACGATCTTGAGGTCCGTCTCGCGGCACTTGACGATCCCGATCAGGGACTTCCCGACGAGGTTCTTGAAAGCACCGACGTTCTCATCTGGTGGGGCCATATGGCTCATAAGGAGGTCAATGACGACCTTGTAAAGAAGATCCAGCAGCGCGTTTACCTTGGTAAGATGGGCTTCATCGCCCTTCACTCGGGTCACCACTCGAAGCCCTTCAAGGCGATCCTCGGAACGAACGGCAACCTGCAGTGGGGCCGCAATCAGAAGGAGATCATCTGGAACCTGAACCCCGGACATCCGATCGCCGCAGGCATTCCCGATCACTTCCTCATCGAGAGCGAGGAGCTTTACTCGGAGCCCTTCTTCATCCCGCAGCCCGAGGAGCTCATCTTCGGCGGTTGGTTTGAGGACGGAAACATCTTCCGTTCGGGCGCAGTCTGGACGCGCGGCGCGGGCAAGATCTTCTACTTCCAACCCGGCCACGAGACCTGCAAGTCCTTCTTCAACCCCTACGTACGCCGCATCATCACGAACGCGGTCTACTACGTAAAGCCGAACGAGCTCGGCTACGAGATCATCGACAAGTGCCCCCATATCCTTGAGCCGATCGTGAACGAGTTTAACGTTCAGGAATAAGCTTCCCATAAAAAGCTTCAGGCAGAGCCGCGCGGAATACCGCGCGGCTCTGCCCTTTTTGTCTTGACTCCCTCGGCCGCGGACCTGTAGTCCATCTCCTATGGTTAGTCTTATTATCAGCTTTTAGCAGACAGTAGACTAATGTGCTTAGGTAAACGCTCTCGTCGCCTTAGCAAAAACGAGCGCGACACAAGGCTCCGAGTAGTACGTTAGACTTAGGCTTAATCTGCAAGAATAGATTTTTCGCTGATATAGCGCAGTACCGTCAAGCAGTTACCATCCGAGTCAAAGGCACTTTCCGTTGTAAAGCGATCCGGGTGGACCAAATATGCCACTGCAACTAGGTCATATACGCTACAAACCTCCTCGCCGCGCCCCTTGGAAAGCGCCTGATAGCGACGCAGCATCTGAGCAAAAAGTCCTTTCTCGGGTAGTGAAAGCTGATTGAGATCACAAGCAGGAACGTGGCAGGTATCCAACGTAGCAATTGCATGGGGGTATTTCACCGAGGCAGCAAAAGCTTCTGTATCCATGCCGTGATTAAACTCATATCCGTTATAGTTTGGGGGCTCGGCTATATTTCCCGCCATCAAAATAAGCGGAAACGCACCTTTACGGTGCAAAATATCTTGTGTCACGCTACAGGGGCCCAGACTGACGATCACAGTATCTCGATCTACCTCCCGTAGCCATTCCTCATAGGAGAGCACTGGCGTCTTTTCCTCAAATTTTGGCGGAAGTACGTCCCCCATGCCGTCCTCGCCATGGATCTCTGGAATACAATTCTCGCTTTGCGGTGCACTCGCCGTATCCACCAAACGTAAGCAAGAAGGGACCTTGTTAGCACAGGTCAGCAATCGTTTGATGTTTTTCAACGATGTTTTTTGAGAAAAATTGCCGCCAATAGTTAAAATATCGATCTTCTCAAACAAAGCGGAATGCTTCAAAAGATACAGCGTTGCTAATGCATCGTCCAAGCCGTAATCGCACAGCAGTGCTACTTTTTTCTTCATTTCTTTCTCCTTAACTCCGGGACAAAAAGTCTGCCGCCTCACGCTCAACCTTTTCAAAAATCATATTACGCACCTTGTTGCGCTCCTGCAATCTGTGAAAAATGCCGCGCACTGTCTGAGCAATCTTTCTTTTTTCCCGGTTTTCTTCAAATTTATGCTGTTCTGCCAACGAGAGCAAATATTCTTGGGTAATAAACTCCATTGAAAGTGTATTCTCTCTCTCAGAGCCGTAATAATAATCGTAAAGTTCCTTGCGGTATTGCAATGTTTCGGCACAGTATTTTTTTTGTTGCTCCAAGTGTTCCGCACCCTTTTCCGGCTCCAACTCGCACAGACGCTTATGGATCTGAGATATGTTTCGGCTGGCAAAGGCTTTAT
>JAZSIN010000193.1:0-4485 GCA_045533845.1 Eubacteriales bacterium
CTTAAGAAAGGAGCAACGGAATGGCTTTTGAAGATCTGAAGACTGTGAGTCTTTATCACTATCCCGAGCATTCGATCGCGTGGGAGTATCTTTCGGGCTTCGAGTATCCTTGGGAGGCGCTCGACGGGCTGAAGGAATATATCCGTACGCTTGGCGCGTCGCTTCCGCCTTCGGAATACGACTGCTTCGGGGATAGTGTGTACGTCGCAAAGTCGGCGAAGGTCGCGCCGACCGCCTTTATCGGCGGTCCGTGCATCGTCTGTCCCGACGCGGAGATCCGCCACGGTGCATTTATTCGCGGCAGTGCGATCGTCGGTGCGGGTGCTGTGGTCGGCAATTCGGTCGAGCTGAAGAACTGTGTGCTGTTCGACGGCGTGCAGGTTCCACACTTCAATTACGTCGGGGATTCGATCCTCGGCTACAAGTCCAATATGGGCGCGGGTGCGGTGACGTCGAACGTCAAGAGCGACAAGACACCCGTTTCGATCGTTTGCACGGGCGAACGCCTTGCGACCGGTCGGAAAAAGCTCGGAGCAATGCTCGGAGACTTCGTCGAGGTGGGCTGCAACAGCGTTTTGAATCCCGGAACGGTGATCGGCTCTCACTCGAACGTTTACCCGCTGTCCTCGGTGCGCGGATACGTGCCGGGAAACAGCATTTACAAGTCGCGCGGCGAGACCGTCGAAAAGCGGTCAGACTGACGCGTTGCGCCTCAACAAAAGAAACTTAGGAAATATCCTCCCGAAAATCAGGGAAACGATAGCGCCAGACCGCCTGCGGGACGTTTATACGGGCGGTTAACGAGGAGAGAAGTGATCGAAGATTTCGGCGGGTGCTTCTCCGGTGGATTGAGACACCGTAAAGATCAGGTCAAATATGCGGGCAACTGCAAAACAACCCCCTGACGTACTCAAGGATTACATATTGATGCGGCAAATGCCGTTCCCGAAAAACAACCTACGGGAACGGTCTTTTCTGCGTACAAAAAATCTTTGAAAGGGAACGGGGGGGATTTTTTGTCTCTATATGGGCGTATTCCCCTCCGAAGGGAGACTTATGTGTGGAATTATCGGATATACGGGGAATGAAAGTGCGATCCCGAAGGTGACGAAGGGACTCGAGGTACTTGAATATCGCGGCTACGATTCGGTCGGGCTTGCGGCACAGAACGGGGAAGGCGTCACGACGGTTAAGTGTAAGGGACGGATCGGAGATCTCGAAAAACGGCTTTCAGAAGAGCCGATCGAGGACAGCGCCGTGGCGATCGGACACACGAGATGGGCGACGCACGGCGGTCCGTCCGACAAAAATGCGCATCCGCACACCGCAGGGCGGGTCGTACTCGTGCACAACGGGATCATTGAAAATTACAGAGAGCTGAAGGAGGAAATGCTTTCCGTAGGGGCTTCGTTTACGTCGGAGACCGACACCGAGGTCGCGGCGGCGGTGCTCGACAAGGCGTACGACGAGTGTCGTGATCCGATCCGTGCGATTCGCGCGGCGACGGAAAGAATGACGGGCTCGTATGCGTTTGCGATCCTTTTCTCAGACCGTGAGAACGTGATCTACGCCGTTCGGTCGGGAAGTCCCTTGATCCTCGCACGAGGGAAGGACGGCTCGTATCTCGCGTCGGATATGACGGCGCTTCTGCCGTTTTCGAGGGAGTATTATGCGCTCCTCGAGGGTGAGCTTGCCGTGCTTTCTCCGAACGGGGTGACGGTCTACGGAACGGACGGCGCGTGCTTTACCCCCGAATGGAGTGTGACCGCGATGACGCCTGACAAGGCAGAAAGAGGCGGGTACGCGCACTTTATGCTGAAGGAGATCTATGAGCAGCCGACGGCGATCGTGAACGCAGTCTCCCCGCGCGTCTCGGGCGGTCTCCCCGATTTTTCGGGGGACGGAATTCCCGAGGAGCTGTGGAGAGGTGTCCGGAACGTTCAGATCGTTGCCTGCGGTTCTGCGATGCACGCGGGGCTTGTCGGGGTGAGGCTTTTTGAACGGCTCGCGGGTGTGTCGACCGTGTCATACGTCGCGTCCGAGTATCGCTATCACCCGCCGATCACGGGGGAGAAAACGCTCGTCATTGTGATCTCGCAGTCGGGAGAGACTGCCGATACGCTTGCTGCCCTGCGCTACGCGAAGGAGGCGGGACACAGGACGCTCGCGATCGTGAATGCGGTCGAAACGACGATCGCCAGGGAAGCCGATTACCGCGTCTACACCTACGCGGGTCCCGAGATCGCGGTTGCGACGACGAAGGGCTACTGCACGCAGGTGGCGATCCTCTATATGCTCGCGCTCACGGTCGCACGCGCGCGCGGACGGATCGAGGAGGATGCGGTCCGAGGCTGGGTGGAAAGTGTGAAAACCGATGCGCCGCGGTGTGTGGAGGAGATCCTCGGGCGGCGTGAGGCGCTTCGCCGTATTGCGGAGAAGATCGCAGAGATGGGAGAGCACGTCTTCTTCATCGGGCGCGGGATCGACTACGCGATGGCGATCGAGGGTGCGCTTAAGCTCAAGGAGATCTCGTATATCCACGCGGAGGCGTACGCCGCAGGGGAATTGAAGCACGGAACGATCTCGCTCATCGAACGGGGAACACCCGTGATCGCGCTTTCGACCGAGGAGCATCTTTTCGGCAAGACCGAAAGTAACGTGAGAGAGGTGAGAAGCCGCGGTGCATACGTGGTCCTTCTGTGCCGCGAGGACGCGAAGGATCCCGAGTCGCAAGCGGACGAGGTGATACGGCTTCCCGTTTCGTCGCATGCGGGAACGTTGTTCGCGTCGCTCGCGGTCTTTCAGCTGATCGCCTACGAGGCTGCTACTGTACGCGGCTGTGACGTCGACCGCCCGCGAAATCTCGCGAAATCGGTGACGGTGGAATAATACGGAAAAAGGCGGATGAGCTGTGTGCTCGTCCGTCTTTTTTTGTCGGATCCTTTGCAGTCGGTCGAAGAAAGGCGTGGGAGATCATAATACCGCGACGCGGGTCGATGGATTTTTTCGGGAATTGTAAAAAATCCTCTATACAAATTGAGAAAAGTGTGTTATAATCTTATTATCGACTGCATAAGCTATATGATTTTGGGAAAAGCACGCAGTCAGGACGAAGATGCGAGGTTACATACCGATGGGAAACGGAAAAAACGGCGGATATAAGAATAAAAAGGGAAGTGCGGGCGCACGCCCCGTGAAGGCAGGTGGCTACAAGGAGCGCCGCCGTACGGAGGAGCGGAGGATCAACCGCGAGCCGCGCTTTGAAGTAAGAGAAGCCGACGAGGGACTTGAGGATTCGGGGCTCGTCGTCGGGCGAAACGCCGTCAGAGAGCTTCTGAAGTCGGGTCGCTCGATCGATAAGCTCCTCGTTCAGCGAGGTGAACGCGAGGGCTCGATCACCGTTCTTGTCGCAGAGGCAATCGAGCGCGGGATCCCCGTCATCGAATGTGAAAAGCAGAAGCTTGATGAGCTTTCCCTCGGCGCGCCGCATCAGGGGATGATCGCGATGGCTGCGGAAAAGGAATACGTCACGGTCGACGAGATCCTTGCGATCGCTGCGGAACGTGGTGAGAAGCCGCTGATCGTCATTTCGGACGGCATCACCGACCCTCATAACCTCGGTGCGCTCATTCGCTGTGCAGAGGGCGCGGGCGCACACGGGCTCATCATTCCGAAGCGCCGTGCGGTCGGGCTGACGCCCGTAGTGTCAAAGGCATCGGCAGGGGCGATCGAGCATCTTGCCATTGCGAAGGTATCGAATATCGCGCAGACGGTCGCAGAGCTACAGGAAAAGGGTGTTTGGGTATATGCCGCAGAGGCGGGCGGACAGGCGTATTACGAGACAGATTTCAAAGGACCGTGCGCACTTGTGTTCGGCAGCGAGGGGGACGGCGTTTCCCGCATCGTAAAGGAAAAGGCGGATATGATCGTTTCCATCCCGATGTACGGACAGGTGAACTCGCTGAACGTATCGACTGCCGCTGCCGTGATCTTGTGTGAGGCGGCGAAGCAGCACAGACTTGCGATGAAGGCGTCGGAGTAATCGAAAGAATCAAAAAGAAGCAATATCGCTGTCGAAAGGAGGCGGAAACCGAGATGGCGGATCGAAAAAAGACCAAATCGAATGAGAACAACGAAGAGCTGCGTGCGGTGTCTGCCACGGCGGCGATGCAGGATCTGCTGAAAAAGATCCGTCTTGAGGGCGAAGGGACCGTCGTTTCGGCAGAGAAAAGCGATATGAGGGACCTCCCTGTAGAAAAGTACGACGAGGACCGCGCGGTCAGCACCCGAAGACAGCTGATGGAGGATTACCGCCGCGAGCTTGAGGAGCTCGGTCGCGAGGAAAAACGAAACGCGCATCGTCCGAGCCTGTATGAATACGAGGACCTAACGCCTGAGGACGAGCCTGTCGTGGAGACGGCGGAAGAGGTCGTAGAAGAACCCATTGAAGAACCGATCGAGGAGGTCGTCGAGGAGTCCGCTGCG
>JAZSIN010000030.1:0-1896 GCA_045533845.1 Eubacteriales bacterium
GTCCTTATGCGCTTATTGTATTTTCGAAGTTCTGATCCCCCGTGCAGGGTCACCTCTCGGGGAGATCAACTCGGCAACAATTCTTTCGTCGCATTGTTGTCGGGGCTGTCACTTTCTTTATTCTGTGTCTGTATTATACCATATTTTAGAAGGTTTGTCAAGCGACAGAATAAAACTTCTTATGGCTTTCTGTTTGACACGCGGGGCGCGGAGTCCTTCTCCTTACCCTTCCCTGTCTCCGAAGGTCCCGTTGTAGAGCTCGATGCACTCCGCTATGATCCTCTTCGCCGCATCGGGTCCCTGTAGCTCCTTCACTGCCGTCGTCTTGCTCTCGAGCTGCTTATAAACGCTGAAGAAATGCATCATTTCGTCAAAGACGTGCGTCGGAAGCTGATCGATCGAGGTGTAGACGTGGTAGTAGGGGTCGGAGAACGCCACTGCGATGATCTTGTCGTCGAGCTTACCGCCGTCGAGCATGCGCATCACACCGATCGGGTAGACCTGCACGAGCGTGAGGGGCTGGATCGATTCGTTTCCGAGGACAAGAACGTCAAGCGGGTCGCCGTCATCGGCGTATGTGCGCGGGATAAAGCCGTAGTTCGCGGGATAATGCGTCGCTGTGTGCAGGATGCGGTCAAGCCGCAGGAGACCTGTCGTTTTGTCAAGCTCATATTTGCAGTTGCTTCCGCGCGAGATCTCAATGACCGCGGTGAAATTGTCGGGGCTGACCATCTCCGGGTCAAGTGCATGCCAGATGTTCATTTCAGTTCCTCCTTCTGCGACGGATTTCGGCTCCGTCTCTCGTTTTATTATATGCGTAGAGCGTGCGAGCCTTCGCTTCGCTCAGAATGATTACGGTGCCCTGCATCGAGCCTCGCTTATTTGATATAATCAAACTCAAAGTCGTAGATCGACACCGTGTCCCCATCCTTACAGCCCTTCGCTTCGAGCGCCTCGAAAACACCCGATTTCTGCAGAACGCGTTGGAAGAAGTTTAGCGACTCGTAGTCCGAGAAGTTGATCTGTCCCATCAGGTTGTAGAGCCATTCGCCCTCGACGATATAGGTATCGTTCTCTCGGCGGATGACCGTCTCCTTGCCGCCGCCCTTGTAGGCGTCCTCGGGCTCGTATTCGCCCTCATAGATGCGAAGGGGGGGGAGAAGCCTCAGTCTTTCCGAAACGAGATGCACCATCTCGCGGATGCCCTCTCCCGTTGCCGCCGAAACATAGAGAAGCTCCCAGCCGTTCTCGTCGACAAAGTCCTCGAACGCCTTGACATCGACGACGCTTTCATCGAGCGCGTCGACCTTGTTCGCGATGATGATCTGCGGTCTCTCTGCAAGCTCTGCACTGTACTTTTCAAGCTCTCTGTTGATCATTTTGATGTCCTCGACGGGGTCGCGCATCTCAAAGCAGGAGATATCGACGACGTGGAGGAGAAGACGACAGCGATCGACGTGGCGGAGGAAGGCGTGACCGAGTCCCGCGCCCTCCGACGCACCCTCGATGAGCCCCGGGATATCGGCGGCGACGAAGCCGCTTCCCTCTCCGTCTCCCTGCACGACGCCGAGGTTCGGCGTGATCGTCGTGAAGTGGTAGTCTGCGATCTCGGGCTTTGCCGCCGAAATGCGCGAGAGAATCGACGATTTTCCAACGCTCGGGTAGCCGATGATGCCGACGTCTGCGAGCATCTTGAGTTCGAGGACAAGCTCTCTCTCCTCGCCCTTCGTTCCGTTCTTCGCAAACAGCGGGAACTGACGTGTCGACGTCGCAAAATGGCGGTTTCCGAAGCCCCCGCGTCCGCCCTTACAGCAGAGATAGTCCGCACCGTCGTTTTCCGACATATCGTGGATAATCTTCCCGCTCTCCGCATCGCGGATCAGCGTTCCCGGAGGG
>JAZSIN010000291.1:0-1593 GCA_045533845.1 Eubacteriales bacterium
CTGATTGATCGGCGGGAACGAGAGCGTTCTGCCGAGCGCCTTTCCGTGTAGCACGGGAGCTCGGAAGGAATAGTCTCTGCCGAGAAGCAGGCTCGCCTCGTGTGCCTTGCCGTCAGCGAGAAGGGAGCGGATCCGCGTCGAGCTGACGGGAAGACCGCCCATCTTGACGGGCGGGATCTCGCTGACCGCGCCGCCAAAGAGACTGCGAAGTAGTGCTGGATCGCCCGCACCGCGGTATCCAAACGAATAATTGAATCCGCAGACCGCGTGACGGCAACGGCAGGTGCCCATCAGAAGCTCCTTGGCGAAGCGCTCGGGAGACAGAGAACCGATCTCCTTGAAATCCGCTACGAAGGCAAGCCTGATCCCAAGCTCTCGAAAGACCGTCAGCTTGTCCGTGAGCGTCGAGAGATGCGGCGTGGGCGGATCTCTCAGAAAATCCGTCGGCGGCGCGCGGAACAGCCATACCCCGGGGACAGCCCCGAGCTCCTCCGCCATTCTGACGGCTTCGCGGAGCAGGGCTCTGTGCCCGAGATGTACGCCGTCGAAGTTTCCGAGCGCGAGGACCGTTTCGGGGGTATCCCTGCCGTCAAGCTCGCGGAAGGGAAGCATGGAAAGATCAAAATACGTCAAGGTGTCTCCGCCTTTCGTTCTTCGTCGAAATACAGGAGCAGAAGATCCTCGAGAAGCTCAGCGCGATCGATCGAGACGATCAGCGAGCGTGCATTCTTGCAATCCGGGATGTACGTCGGGTCTTCGGTCATAAGATATCCGCCGATCTGACGGATCGGGTCGTAATGTTGTGAAACGAGAACGTCATAAACGCGGCAGAGGATCGCACGCCGCTCCTCTCGTGATAATGCTTTCTTCATCGCAGTACCTCTTTCTCTGAGTCCTTTTTTCAGAAAAGGAACCTTTCCTAATTATTATAACGCAGAACGTAGGATTTTGCAAGGGGTTTTCCAAGTTTATTGTTGCATTTTGCTTCCGTGTTGACAATTTCTTTGGAGTGTGCTATACTTATTTCGATGATCTGCTCCACAATGTACGCGTTAACCGTGGGCTTCACCTGCTTTTTCTCTGCGAAGGAGGATCGAATATGAAGGATTCTTGGGAATTTTCCGAACCGATTGAGAATTCTTTTAAATACAAAATACTCTTTTGGGAATTTGACCCCAAGGAATCGTAGCACCTGACGTAATATCTACCCGCCCTTCGGGGCGGGTGTTTTTACGAGAAAAAATATGGAATTTTTTTGAAAAACTATATTGACAAAGGGGATTTCTTGTGCTATAATGTAAATCCACCCCAAAAAAGGGGAGGACACAATCGAAAACCTGAGTTGACAGGAAAAAAGATTTGAAAATTTTCGAAAAAACTTTTCAAAAACCTATTGACAAGAGGGAACGGATGTGGTATAATAGCAAAGTCGGCGCGCGAAAAAAGCGTGCGGGCAACGGTCATTGAAAATTGAACAATAAGAGATAAAGTACAAAGCAAACGACTTACGGATCTACGGGTCCGTATGGAGAAAGTATGTGCGAAGAATCTCGAACAATTCTAAAGAGAATTATAATTCTAACGAATTACTAC
>JAZSIN010000216.1:0-2695 GCA_045533845.1 Eubacteriales bacterium
AGCTTACGTTTATTCAAACGGCAAAACCGATGAATATATCCACCTCGGCGGAACGGGCGCCGGCGGCGACACACTTACGGGACTCACGAAGCGGCTGACGGGCGTTGATACGATCGAGCACATCGAGCAGCTCTGCACAGAGGGTGATCTTTCGAACGTCGACCTTTTCATCAAGGATATGTACAAGGGACAGCCGCTCGACATCAATGCGGATCTCACCGCGTCGAACTTCGGTAAGCTCAGCGATATGGCGACGAATGCAGACATTGCGCTCGGCGTTGCGAATATGGTCGGTGAGACGATCGCGATGATGGCGATCTTCGCGGCACGCGGCTACGGGCTCGACAAGATCGTCCTCACCGGCAACCTCACCACCCTCGCGCCCGTTCGTCAGGTCTTTTCAGGGCTGATGGAGAAGAAGCTCTTCAATATGGAGTTCATCATTCCGAAGCACTCACAGTTCGCGACCGTAATCGGCGCGGCACTGCAGGGATAATTGTACCGTACGGATCTTTCCCCGTGGCACACACAAAAAAAGGACACAGAACGTTCTGTTCTGTGTCCTTTTTATATATTACCGTACGCGGTTTCGGTTCCGCTTCACGCGGTAGGCGGGGCGATCCCTCTCGTAATGCTTTTCGAGATATACGAAGGTAAGGACCGCAAGTGCGGCAAACGGGATCGGCACGAATTCGCCGGGGTCGAGCTGCGAATACAGAAAGATCCCGAGGTACGAAAGCGTGAGTGCGATCGTCTGTGCATTCGGCTTATAGAACGCAAGGCGTGCGCGGACGAAGAGCTGGTAGAAGAATGCCGCGCATCCGACGAGCCCGAGCCCTCCCCAGATCTGCGGGAAGTAAAGATGATACCACGAGATACAGCCATCTGCGGAATAGATGTCCGCATTCTGCGACGAGCAAAGTCCGATTCCGAAGAAGGGATGCTCCCTAAAGTCCTCAAACGAGCGAAGGAGCAGACGGAAGCGTGCCTCGTTTGTCGAAGCGAAGCCGCCGTCGAGCCTTGATCCGATCAGCTGTGAAACGGGCTCGAAGAAGAAATACGCGAGAAGCGTGAGTCCTGCGGCGACGACGAAAAGGTTCAGCGTCTTACAGTACCATTTCTTGCGGCTACAGAAGTAATAGACGAGCGAAATGAGGAGCAGGACGGTCCCGAACAGCATCGCGGCACGCGCGGCAGTCAGGAGCATAGCGCCGTAAAAGAGGACGCCAAGCGAGAAGAATGCAAACTCCGTGAAGGGATTCCGACTCGCGTATCCCGCGAAATAAAAGGGCGCAGGCAGACACAAAAGGAGGAGATTCGCGATCACGTTGCGATATGGGATGAGCAGAAAATAGTCGTACACCCGAATCGGCTTCTCCGAGCTGAGTGCCCAGCTGAAGAAATTCGTGCCGATCACCACGGTCGAGAGAATTCCGACGAAGACGAGCGCCGTGAGGAAATACTGCATCTGATCGTAGGACTTCTCCCGTTTTACCTCGGATGAGAAGAGGAGATACAGAAGGACGAGTCCGACGGAGAGCATAAAGAGGTAATAATAGACCGTCGGGTCGGAAAAATCGACGGTGTGGAGATTTCCGATTCCTCCGAGAAGGACCGCGGCAGCGGCGGCGACCACGCCGTAGAAGGACAGCCCGATGCGGACCGTCTTATACTTACCGTAGAAGACGAAGTGCAGGACTGCCGCGACGACCGCAGGGAGCGCGTACGGAATAAACGGGGTCAGCTCCTCAAGGCGTCCGATCATCGTCGTGCCGAGCACGACCAAGGAAAGGGACGGAAAAAGCGCAGGGGCGAGATCGTCCGAAAGGCAGAGCGAGAGCGCAAGAAGTGCGGCGATCACGATCATGACCGCGATCACGGCTGTTCCGCCGTAAACGTACCCGAGGACCGACAGCAGCAATATGAAAACAGAATAATATGGGGAAAGCAAAAGGGTGCGGATTTTATTCAGCATATCAGCAATACTCCAAGGACGTAGCGTTTGCTTTATATCGTAAGCGGATCGGGATCGGCTGTGCCGTTTTAAAAGCAGACCGATTCATTTTATTATAACAAAGATTTCCCGCTTTGTCAAGTCAAAAAAAGGAATCCCGCACGTCTTTCGATATGCGGGATTCAAATTTTATGCTTCGGCGGGTGCTTTGGCGAGCTGCATCTCCTCGGATGCATCTGCCCTTGCGTTGACCTCCTCCGGAGAAACGAAGGTCGGAACGACCGACTTCATCGCCTCCGTGATCGAGGACGCCGCGATCTCGTTCTCGGCATCTATGACCGCACGACGAAGCACATCGACCTTCTCATTGACCGCCTCGCGCGAGAGCGGGGTGTCGTGCTCAATGAAGATGAGCTCGTTTTCGGTCTTCGTAAGATTCTCGGTCTTAATGAGAAGCTCCTCGTAAAGCTTTTCGCCCGGGCGGAGTCCGATCTCCTTGATCTCGATGTCGATATACGGACGGAAGCCCGAAAGGCGGATCATATTCTCGGCGAGGTCGACGATCTTGACGGGCTTGCCCATATCGAGAACGAACAGATCGCCGCCGTTTGCCATCGCGCCTGCGGATTGGACGAGTCCTACCGCCTCGGGGATCGTCATAAAGTAACGGATGATACGCTTGTCCGTGATCGTCACGGGGCCGCCCATCGCGATCTGGCTCTTGAAGAGCGGAATGACCGA
>JAZSIN010000162.1:0-5814 GCA_045533845.1 Eubacteriales bacterium
AGATACGGTACAAATACAGTATATGGGGAAGCAAAACGGAAAATCCACCTTCCCGTCCCCCTTCGCGCGAAAAAGGTCGCCGCGCGTGAAGCTCTAACTATACATCTTATATTATACCATATGTTTCGACCGCTTGTCAAGGCGAAAGAGAAAAAAGTAAGGGACAGACGCGCCCTTTGGCACGTCTGTCCCTTTGTCTGTGAGTATCGTGCGGTACTCACGGGGAGATTATGAAATTACTCCTCGTCACGCTTCTTCAGCATAACCACTGCAGGAGCAACGAGTGCTACTGCTGCGACTGCAAGCGATGCGCCGACTACGGAGCCGCATCCGCCCTTATCTGCGGGTGCTTCGGTTCCTGCATCGGTTCCGGGCTCCGTGACCTGCGAGCCGCCGGTGGTGATTCCCGCGGTGGTGCCCTCTGCAGTCGAGCTCTCTTCGGTGGTGATCTCCTCTGTCGTGCTCTCCTCGGTGCTTACGGGAGGCTCGTACTCAGAGCCGCCGGAAGAGCCCGTGGTAGTGGTGGAAGGCGTGCTGGGTCCGACGGGACGGTTCGAGTTGTAGTACTCGAGCGTTTCCTCGTTATAGCGGACGTAGAACTTCGTCTTGCCTGCGAACGGCATCGGAGCGTCCTGCTCGCCAAGCTCCTGGAAGAAGATGTCCTTACCGATCGACTTATAGAGACGGTAAGCAAGCTCACCCGAAGCAACGCCGTCCTCGGAAACAAGATTCTCAAAATCCTTTTCGAGCATCTCAAGGCCTCTTGCATCGTTGTAGAACGCCATATCGGTGGTCGTCGTGAAGTTGCCCTTGACGCTTGCCGCACGGATCAGCGTAGCATCACTGTATACGATGAAGATACGGATACCGTTCTTGTTGCCCTCGCCGGTCGACAGCGAGCCGGTGAAGTAGTTGTTCTGGTAGGTCGCATCAGCAGTATTACAGAAGCCGCCGAGGCCTGCAACGACCTGAGGACCGCTGTCCTTGGATGCGATCACGCCGGTGATATCAGCGGTAACACCACAGTACTGAACGGTGATCGAGGTATTCATCGCATTGGTCGCGAGACCGAACAGACCACCCGTACCGTTCATGATCTCTGCATTTGCAGCAGCGTAGAGGTTCGTGTTGTAAATCTTTCCGCCAACGTAGCAGTTGAGGAATTCGTGCTTGCCGTCGACGCCCTTCGTAGCAGCGTAACCGATCTCGCCTGCGATACCGCCGACTCTGTGGTTACCCGAAACGTTACCGAGGTTTACGCACTCCTCGAACTTCGCGTCGAGGTAGCCTCTGCCGAAGATACCGCCCGCAATGACGAAGCGCGTGCTGCTTCCGGTGTGGCAAGCGTAGGGCTTGTAATTCTTACAGGTGCCCGCGTAGTTAACGTCCTCACCGGTGACCTCACCGTTGTTGGTGCAGGTCGTGAAGGTTACGTTATCCGTGGAGTAAGCAAGGATGCCGCCAACGTACTGACGGTGCGCTACGACCTTGCCGTTGTTGATACAGCCCTTGAAGGTATGAAGTGCCTCAGGGTTCGGGAGCGAGGTGCCCGCATGGCAGACAATACCGCCTGCGAGGTCCTGCGAGGAGGTGACCTCACCGTTGTTGACACAGTTCGTCATATTCACGAGAGCCTCTGCGTATGCAACGAGACCGCCGGTCTGACCGTAGCCGGTAAGCGCACCGTTGTTGACACAGGCGTTCATATTGACCGAGCATACGAGCAGCTTTTGCTGGTTGGTCTTCTCTGCACCATTAACGATTTCGGTGGTGTAGAGAGGCGCGTTGATATGACCGAGAATACCGCCGACCTTTGCATTCGGAGCGGTGATGTTAATCTTTGCGTTGTTGACACACTCGCTGAAGTAAACATCGGTGTAGTAAGCGTCGCCGAGAATGCCGCCGATATAGCTTGCAGATGCAGCGCTCTTACCAAAGGTTCCGTTGTTGACACACTTTTCGAAGTGCGGGATCTCGTGTGTCGCCTTACCGACGAGGCCGCCGATCGCAGTAGAAGCAACGATCTTACCCTCGTTGACACACTCGATGAATTCACCGCCCTGGGTCTTACCGAAGATACCGCCTGCGATCTCGTACGCGGTGACGTCTGCCTTGTTCGTGATCTTCGTCAGCGTGCTCGAGACACCGACAATTGCAAGCGCGCCTCTGTAGCTGGTCGCATTGCGCGCAGTATCGGTTGCGGGAGAAGTGACCTTACCCGCCAGAGTGAGGTTCGAGATGTCAGCCGAGCTGACTACCTCGAAGGCAGGGTTCGAGAGGGTCAGGGTGTGACCCTTACCGTCGAGCGTGCCTCTGAATACGCCCTTGTAGGACTCGGGGAGCGTGATGTCTGCGGTGAGGTAGTAGTTACCGTTCGCATCCATTGCGAGGAATTCCTCGGCAGTGCCGATGGGCGCTGCAGCAGGCTCTGCCTTGCCGTAGCCGTAGAAGAATTCCGCAACACCGGTCGGGAAGATACCCGTTGCGCCGAACTCGTTCGACGAAGCATCGGTGATGATGGTGTATGCCTCGTAGCCGATCATCTCGTTGAGAAGCGCTACGGTGTATTCGGGAGTATAGAGTGCCTTGTCAACAGCCCTCGGCTTGGTGGTGCTGAAGCCCTTTGCCTGGTTCCAATAGATCGGGTAGTCGATCGCGGAGTAGATGTTGTTGACCTTGTTGCCGAAGTGGCTGGTGAGGTCTGCGCCGCGGCTGTTCAGAAGGACGACCTTCGGAACGTTGTCGCCTGCGATCAGCTCGCCGACGAAGTGGATGTTCTGATAGAGACCTGCGGTCGAGTTCGAGTAGGAAACGCAAGCCGCAAGAACAGCCGTATTGCCCGAGGAGGGGGGGACCGGCGTATAACCCTCTGCCTTGATGGTAGCGTCGACGACGCTGTTCGAAGCGAGGCAGGAGGAATATACGTAGCCGAACATACCGGACGAGATCTTATTCTGAGGGGAGGTGTATGCGTCACCTACACCGTTGATCGTGCCGCTGATGTAGCAGCCGCTTGCAACGTTACCGCCAAGCGACGAGCCGCCGCCGACGTAAGCCGAAAGGCCGGTTGCCCAGGAGTGGCTGTTTACCGTACCGGTGTTCGAGCAGTTATAGTACTCGCCACGGCCGTAGATCTTACCGGTGATACCGCCGGTGTTACAGCCCTTGACAGTGGTGTCGAAGTTGAGAAGCTCAACCGTTCCCGCGTTGACACAGCCGTAGTAGGAGATCGAGCCGTCGAGGCTCGCAGCGTTTGACGAAACGTAGCTGGAAATACCGCCGACGTGGGACTGGAAGGACTGAACGGTTCCGAGGTTTACACAGTTTCTGAAGACCGTGATCGCGTAGGAGTTCGTGTTACAGCCGATACCGCCTGCGTAGTTGGTGTCGGAAATGACAGTGCCTGCATTGACGCAGTTGCTGACGAGGATCTTCTTCGACGAGCAGACGCCGAGCATACCGCCGATACGGCGACCGTGGAGCACTGCAGTGTTGACACAGCCGTCGAGGACCAGGACCTGGTCTGCGTTACCGGACGAAGCGACCATACCGCCAAAGCCCGCGTTACTGCTCGAACGGATACATTCGAACTCACCGCTGTTGCGGCAGTTGGTGATCTCAACGTAGTCACCGTCACAGTCTGCGATGATACCGCCGCAGCCCTGACCGTAAAGCGTACCGCTGTTGGAGCTGTTACGGATGTAGAGATCGCTCGCGCCGCGGCAGAAGCCGACGAGACCGCCGACGTACGCCTTGCTGGCGCCGATCACGTCCGCCGTGTTATGGACGTTGTCGATGGTGGTGTCGCCTACGGTATTCGCAAGTGCGCCTACGTATACGTTCTCAAGCTCGGTGTCGTCAATCTCGCCCTCGATCGTGAGGTTGCAGATGGTCGCACCGTTCAGGTTCGAGAAGATCGGGTATTCGGTCGTAATGGTATGACCGTTACCGTCAAAGAAGCCCGTAAAGGTTTTTGCATAGGTGAAGTCGATTGTAATGTCTGCATCAAGATAGTAGTTGCCGCCTGCCTGCATCGACAAGAAATCGTCACCGTTTTCGATGGGTCTTGCATTTGCAGGTCTTTCAGGGCTACTCTCTGCAGCTGAAACTGTAAAGACGCCGACCGATACTACCGAGAGGAGCATCAAGACGGCAAGCGCGATAGAAAGAATTTTGCGCATAGAAAGTACCTTTCCTTCCAGAAATTTGGCACAGTGTGCACCATAACAGAATTATAGCATAAACTCAAGATGAAGTCAAGGAATTTCCGGGCATTCAGGTAAATTTTTTTGAAAATTTTTCATTTTTTCGATCTTGGTTCGTCCGAATGCACAAAACAGCCCTGTTCTTTTTTGCGATTGTGACGAACAACCGCACGAGCAGTTGCAACAATGCGCCTTTTGTAATTTCATTTTTCTCGAGTCCGCGCGTCACTCTCTCGTTCTTTTTTGCTGCAGTACCGAAAAATTTTCGCCCACTCGGCGAATAAAAAGGCAGGATACGGCAAAACTATCGGTGTGTCGGAAAACAAATCAATCCTCGGAAGGAGAAACAAAAAATGCCTGAAAAAAACGAACCCTTTAAGAAAAAAATGCTTCGCAAATGGAGTCACTTCAAGCGAAGCGTAAAGGAGGACCCCTCCTATCGCGCCGTATGCATCACGACCGTGATCCTCGTGCTCGCAGTTACGCTGCTCGTGACCGTCACGGCGATCGCCAACCGCGTGCGCAAGCAGCCCCCGCCCGCAGATACGACGGGAACTCCCGAGTCGACTGCCCCGCAGGAGAGCAAGCCGCCCGTAACCGAACCGCCCGAAACCGAGCCCGTCGACGCGCTCCCCTCCTCCTTTATGCTCCCCGTGAGCGGCTCGCTCGTGAAGAAGCACGACGCGACGACGCAGGTCTTTTCGAACACGATGCAGGACTATCGCGTCCATCTCGGAATCGACGTCGGCACCGAGGAGAACGCTTCGGTCTTTGCAGCGGCGGACGGCAAGATCGAGAAGATCTGGGACGACGTCCGCTACGGTCAGTGCATCGCAATCTCGCACAGCGGATCCTGCGTGACGGTCTATAAGAATCTCGCATACGAGCTTCCCGAGGGCATCACCGAGGGCGCACGCGTCTCGGCGGGCGCTCTCATCGGCAAGGTCGGTGACAGCGCGATGGTTGAGATCGCGGACGAGCCCCATATGCATTTCGAGATGACGGTGAACGGACTCGCGGTCGATCCCCTCGAATATTTCGATGCCTCCGCGCTCGCGTCTTTGTCGGTCGACGAGTCGTACGAGGGCTGATCAAAGAATAAGATCCCGCAGGGTGAACACGTTCACTCCGCGGGATTTCTTGCTTCACACGGCCGCTTTTCCGATATTTTCGGCCTTTTCGCCTTGACAACCGTACACCTGTTTGTTAAAATAAAAGGGTAAATCCCACATCGGAGGTATCCTATGGCAATTTCAATCGACAAAAAGAACGGGCAATTTTTCCTGCGCACGAAGAATACGATGTACGTGATCGGACTCTTCGACGGAAAATATCCCGTCAATCTCTATTATGGAAGAAAGGCACGGTCTCCGCATCTCTCCGCTCATCTCCGCAAATGCTCCTTCGCGCCCTCATTCGAGCAGTACGGAAACACCTTCTATCCCGACTCGATCTGTCTCGAGTTCCCCATCTTTGGAAGCGGTGATATGCGCCCGAGCGCTCTGCGCCTGCGAAATCTCTCAAACGGTGCGGACGCGACGAATTTCACCTTCCGCTCAGTCAAGAAGCTGCGCGGCAGACGCGCCCCCGCAGGTCTCCCCTCTGGCAG
>JAZSIN010000187.1:0-3953 GCA_045533845.1 Eubacteriales bacterium
CACCGACACCGCCGAGGCGATGGAGGCGTTCGGCAAGGAGCTGAAAGAGCAACTGAACGAGGAAGCCTCCCAAGAAGCCGAGGTGGATCTCGCTCGGGCGAAAGCAGAGGACGCAGCCGCCAAAGAGATCTCGCGGGTGAAAAAGAGAGAGGCAAAGCGCGCGGATTATTGGAAAGAGAAAGCCAAAGAGAATGAATCAAACTTCGAAAAACCTTACCGTTTTAGAAAAACGTCTTGCTTTTTTCGGCAAAATGGCATATAATGATAGGGGTGTAATATACGAGAGGGGAATCAGGATATGGAACTCAGGGAAAAGGTAACGGAAATGCTCTCGGGGCGGAGGTGTGCTGTCCTCGGCCTCGGCATCTCAAACCGACCGCTTTGTGGCTTCTGCTCGATCACGGCGCTTTTGTTACGGTGTGTGACAAAAAGCCGCAGACTGAGCTCGAGGGGGCTGACGCGCTCACGTCGCGCGGCGTGACGTTGTCGAATCCATAGACTATTATTGTGACGACATTTTGGAAGAAGAAACGCCTTCCTCGGAGGAATCTGATTTGATTTTCTAGTTTCAATATATCGTTGGTCGGAAACAGAACAGCTCGTGTGGTGCTTGTGTTTGAAAAAATGGTTCATACAACCTATAACTACTCCCTCGCTAACATTGATCTTTATGTAACAGACGCTGATATTACAACAAATCTTGGCTATTCCACTACTACGAATAATAATGTTGAAATCGTGGAATTCGTCCCATCTGTCACCGATACCTATAAGGTGCGTGTAAAAACAGTTATACTTCCATCAGACGGCACAAAAACGGCAAGAACCGCTTGTTGGGTCGCTTGGACACAAGGAGTTAATTGATTATGAAAAAAATCTTGAGCCTTTTCATCGCCCTTCTTCTCCTCCTTTCGGTCGGTTGTGCCGCTCCGCAGGAGGGCGATGATCCATCCGAAACGCTGGAGGAGAGCGGCTCGGGAGCGCAGAATCCGCCCTACGAATCATCGGGCGAATGGACGCCGACCGAGGAATACACACCCGGGTGGTATCTTTCGGAGACGCTTCAAAATGAGATCACACCCCCCGAGGTGCCCGAGGAGCTATCGGGATATGTCGTAAGGGTTCCAAGGGTATATGAGGAGACGCACGACGGCGTTCTGTTTCGGGTCGAATTTTTCCACGAATACTACCCCCTTGGCTCGCTGATACAGGTCAGGATCCAGCTACAGAATAACACGGGGAAGGAGATCGTTTACGGTAGCAATTCCCTTTCACTCGGGTGCTTCTGCTCTGAACCCGGGGACCTTGAAGGGCAAAGCAAAAGCCTTTATTGGAGAGATTCTATCCTTGACCCGGGGAGGGTAAACGGAGAAGATTTCTATTTTACGTGTGTTAGCAGGGAAACAGAATTTCCGGCAGGTGAAACGTTTACGTATGAGCGCGTTTATGTTGCAGAGCCCTCGTTCTTTACGAGTGAGAGCTCCCACGTATTCCGTTTCTCACTATTTGAAGCCGAAGCCGGGATGAACCGATTCATCGAGGTTCCAATCTCCGTTGTGAAGCTTCCAAGATGAAGAAAATATACGGAAGTATAAACAAAAAAAGGGTGTGTCCGTGCCAAAGGTCGTGGGGCTCACCTCGTTTTTTCTCGGAGTGGGCAGAATGAGATCACGAAAGCAGATCACGAAATTTCACATACGTCTTGCTTTTTTCTTAAAAATAGCATATAATGAAGGTTAGAACGTTTCGGGAGGTACGGATATGAATTTGAGGGAAAAGGTGCGCGCACTTCTGTCAGGGAAGAAATGCGCCGTGCTCGGCTTTGGAATATCAAACCGACCGCTTGTCGGGTTTCTGCTCGACCACGGTGCTTCGGTGACTGTCTGCGACGCGAAGGAGTATGCGGCGCTTGAGGGCGCGGCTGCGTTTTCTGTGCGCGGCGCTTCGTTTTGCACGGGTGCAGAATATATGTCGGTGTTCACGCGCGAGACGTTCGACCTTGTTTTCCGTTCGCCCGGCATCCGACCCGATACGCGGGAGATCGCGGCGGCAGTCGAAAACGGTGCTGTTCTGACCTCCGAAATGGAGCTTTTCCTCGATCTCACGCCCGCGACCGTTATCGGCGTGACGGGCAGTGACGGAAAGACAACAACGACGACTCTCGTGTCGCTCTTTCTTGCGGAGGCAGAGAAGAGGACGAACAGACGCGTCTTCCTCGGCGGAAACATCGGAACGCCTCTTCTTCCGCGCCTCTACGAAATGACGGCGGGGGACTATGCTGTCGTGGAGCTGTCAAGCTTTCAGCTTCAAACGATGAAGCGATCACCCGCGCGCGCGGTTGTGACGAACCTCTCGCCGAATCATCTGAATTGGCACGTCGATATGGACGAGTACGTCTCGGCAAAGTGCAATATCTACAGACACCCTGTATGCGAACGCGTGGTGCTGAACCGTGAGAACGAGACGGCGTGGGCGCTTGCGGAGACGATCCCTACGGGGACGGCGGTCGTACCGTTCTCCTCGGACGGAATGCGTGACTTGACGGACGGCGTCTGCCGTCGCGACGGAGCGATCGGATTTATGCGGGGCGGGGAATTCTCACCCGTGCTTGTGGAATCGGAGATCCGACTCCCGGGGGTACACAATATTGAAAACTATGAGGCGGCAATCGCCGTCACCGAGGGGCTCGTGACAGATGACGAGATCCTCGCGGTCGCGCGGGCATTCACGGGCGTCCCGCACCGACTAGAGCCCGTCAGAGAAAAGGACGGGGTAATCTATTATAACAGCTCGATCGACTCAAGCCCGTCGCGGACGGTGGCGGCGCTGTCGGCGCTCGACCGCCCGCCCGTCGTGATCTGCGGGGGGCGCGACAAGCACGTTCCGTTCGGACCGATGGCAGACGCTTTATGTAAAACCGCGGTCGGGATCGTTCTGACGGGAGAAGCGGCGGGGCAGATCTACGACGCGATCCTGTCGTCGCCCTTCTACGCGGAGGAAACCGTGCCGATCCTACGGGTCCCCGATTTCGACGAAGCGGTCAAGGCGGCTTCGCGTATGGCGCGTGCGGGGGAGGCGGTGCTTTTGTCGCCGGGCTGCACGAGCTTCGACGCCTTTAGGAACTTTGAGGAGCGCGGCGAGCGCTTCCGCGCGGTCGTCGAGGAGCTGTGACAGTTTTTTATCGTAGGGGTGAGCTAAACGCCGAGACGGCGGGAGCCCACCCCGCTTTTGGTGTACAGAAGACGATTCGGATGCGCGGAAAGCGGTGCTTTACGGAAATGGCAACAAAAACACCAATAAATTCCAAATTCCGCTTTCCGCGTTGTGCAAAACGGTGAAAATGACGAATTTTTAACGAAAGGTATTGCAATTTTATTTTGGTTGCGGTATAATATAGAATTGGTGGGGAACGGCGGTTTTTTACGTCTGCCGCGTCCTCAAACGGTTCAGTCAAAAAATTTATATTCATAAAACGGAGGATTTTTACAATGTCTGTAAAAGTTGCTATCAATGGCTTCGGCCGTATCGGACGCCTTGCGTTCCGCCAGATGTTCGGCGCTGAGGGCTATGAGGTTGTCGCAATCAACGACCTGACCAGCCCCAAGATGCTCGCTCACCTTCTCAAGTACGACACCGCTCAGGGTAACTACGTCGCTCTCGGTCACACCGTTGAGGCAGGCGAGGACAGCATCACCGTAGACGGCAAGACCATCAAGATCTACGCTGAAAAGGACGCTGCTAACTGCCCTTGGGCTGCTCTCGACGTTGACGTCGTTCTCGAGTGCACCGGCTTCTACACCTCGAAGGAGAAGTCGATGGCTCACATTCAGGCAGGTTCAAAGAAGTTCGTTATCTTTGCTCCCGCAGGCAACGATCTGAAGCCTATCGTTTACAACGTAAACCACAACACCCTTACTGCAGAGGATCAGATCATTTCCGCTGCATCCTGCACC
>JAZSIN010000315.1:0-3959 GCA_045533845.1 Eubacteriales bacterium
CGATAGCTTTGGCGACGATTACGACGAGGATGCATTCCTCGGCACCTATGTTGAGGTTGGCGCAGAAGACGATCTTCTGACCGTTCTCGCAAACGCCCCCGCAGATGAGGATCTCTACATCGTGCTCAAGGCTGATGTTGAATGGAAGACCGACGGACACAATGGCGTGAATGACGTTACGCCTGCACCTTCCGTTGTCATTGACGGTCAGGGTAAGTATACGCTGACTGCTGTCGGTGCGGGAGTTACCGCTATTGGAGACAATAACGCTTCCATAACATTCAAGGATCTGACCGTTAAGGATGCTTCGGTTTCCTATAACGAAACCGCATGGGAATTCGGTTACCTCGAGCTTGCAGGCGTTTCCTGCGAGAACGTTGTCTTCACCGACCCGATCATGGTTGAGGGCAAGGGCGGTTCCTTCACCGGCTGTACCTTTACCGGTTACAATGTTCCTATGACCATGTACGGCGTATGGGTGATCAGCGGTACATCCACCTACAAGAACTGTACCTTTACCGGCACGCGCGGTATGAAGGTTTGCGATTCGAATACCGCTTCCACTTACGCAGCTGCTGATGTAAACGTAATGATTGATGGCTGTACCTTCCAGAGCCTCTCCGAGAAGCCCGGCGTTGCGATCGACTATACCGGCGACACCTCGATCAGCTTTGCTGTATCGATCAAGAACAGCACCTTCATCAACTGCCAAGCAGGCGACCAGGATCTCTACGTTTACGAGACCGATAACTACGTTCCTAC
Source organism: Eubacteriales bacterium (assembly GCA_045533845.1). Lineage (GTDB taxonomy): Bacteria > Bacillota > Clostridia > Oscillospirales > CAG-272 > JAZNOQ01. The sequence goes on from JAZSIN010000315.1 coordinate 763, forward strand.
CGTAGAGAACAACACGGTTATGACTGCAACCGAGGTCACGGTTACCGATGCTGAAAGCCTTGCAGATGCTCTCACCAATGCGGGCGCAGCAGGTGCAGGTAACACGCTGATTACCTTCAGCGGCGATCCGATCGACATGACCGGACAGACCTGGACTCCCATCAAGGTCGACGGCTACCACGGCGCTGACGTTGTCACGATCGATGGTAACGGCACCGTTATTACCGGCCTTACCGCCCCCCTCTTTGCAGGCGGCTTTGCAGGCGGATCGGGTATTGTGATCAAGAACCTGACCATTGCGGACTCGAATATCGTCAGCACCAACACGATCGGCTCGGGTGCTTTCATTGAGAGCTGTGACTCGATGAGCGTAATTACGCTTGTCAACTGCCATCTTAAGAACAGCACTGTGACCGGTGGCAATGGATCCCGTACCGGCGGTCTGATCGGTTGGACTGCTGGCTACAACAACGTGAATGACGGTCCCGTAAAGACCTATGTTACCATCAGAGATTGCTCTGTAATCGGTTGCACCATTACCTGTAATGGTTCGGTCGGCGGCATTTATGGCCATGCGGGCAATAACGCTTGGACCTACAGCACCGTCGAAAATTGTGTTGTGAAGAACAACGTTCTCAATTCTACCGACGACGGCGGATGGAGAGTCGGCGTAGTTGTTGGTACTGCAAACGTTGGTGAGATTACTATTTCGAACATCACCGAAAGTGGCAACACCCTCACCCAGACCGGCAAGACCGCTCCCGACGGACAGAGCAACCTTTACGGTCGCTTCGTTCCCGGAACGACCGGTAAGCTCGAAATCGATGGCGTAGAAATCAGCGCTTGATTTCGAGAATCTGAATAAACCCAAAAAGGGCTACCGCAATGTGGTAGCCCTTTTTTGCATATACTAGTCAGACGACCTCGGAGAGGAGATCGTTCATGTCGTAGAGCCCTGCGGATTTCCTCGGGAGGTACTCCGCAGCCTTGAGCGCGCCCGTCGCAAAGACCTCGCGGCTCGTTGCCTGATGCGAGAGCGTGACAGTCTCGTCCTTGCCTGCAAACAGGACGTCGTGCTCACCGACGATCGTGCCGCCGCGCACCGCGTGGATGCCGATCTCACGCTTATCGCGCTGTCTCCGCACCGACTGACGCTCGTAGACGTAGTCCTTTTCGCCGCCGAAGGCTTCCTTCACCGCATCTGCAAGCATCAGCGCGGTTCCGCTCGGTGCATCGAGCTTTTTGTTGTGGTGCTTTTCGATGATCTCGACGTCGAAGTCCTCGCCGAGCACCTCGGACGCCTTTTTGCAAAGGAGGATCAGGAGATTTACTCCGAGCGACATATTGCGCGAATAGAAGACCGCGATCCTTTCGGATGCTGCGCGCATCTCCAGAAGCTCCTCCTCGGTATGCCCCGTTGTCGCAATGACGATCGGGACACCGATCTTCGTTGCATAGGAAAGGAGAGCGGGAAGCGCGGAATGATGGGAAAAATCGACGATCACGTCGGGACGCTCGGCAGATGCGGGGATCTCCCCGACCGAGGTGTGGACGGGAAAGGGAAGAACGGTCCCCTCACTCGCGAAGGGGTCGACGCCCGAGATAACGGTGAAGCGTCCGTCCGACGCCTCGGCGGCTTCTCTCACCGCGCGTCCCATTCGTCCGAGGCAGCCCGAAAGCAGGATTCGTGTCATAAATTTGATGTCCTTTCTTTTTACGTCGGGGGATCAGAGCAGTCCGTGCTTATGCATCACCGCGCGCAGTCTCTCGCGGTTCGCGTCCTCGATCTCGCAGAGGGGAAGGCGAAGCTCGCCGTCACAGAAGCCGAGCATTTCCATTGCCGCCTTCGCGGGGATAGGGTTGACCTCACAGAAGAGGGTGTTTACGAGGTCGAGCAGGCGAAGCTGGAGCGCCGCGCTCTCCTTGACCTTTCCCTCGAACCAAAGGGCGCAGATGTCGTGCGTTTCCTTCGGCATCACGTTCGAGAGCACCGAGATGACGCCTTTGCCGCCAAGCGACAGGATCGGAACGATCTGGTCGTCGTTGCCCGAGTAGACGTCGAGCGAATCACCGCACTCTGCGAGAAGCTCTGCGATCGAGGAAAGGTTTCCGCTCGCCTCCTTCGTCGCGACGATGTACTCGTTCTTTGCAAGCTCCTTGTAGACGGAGAGGGGAATGTTCACGCCTGTGCGGGAGGGAACGTTATAAAGGATCGAGGGGACCTTCGCGGCGTCTGCGATCGCGTTAAAGCTCTGAATGAGTCCCTTCGGGGTAGCCTTGTTGTAGTAGGGCGTTACGAGCAGGAGTCCCTCATAGCCGACGTCTGCCGCGAATTTTGAAAGCTCGATGCCGTACGCGGTATCGTTCGAGCCCGTTCCCGCGACTGCGGGGACACGGCCTCTGATCCTTTCGTAAGCAAAGCGAAGGACCTCGCAGTGCTCCTCGTGCGAAAGCGTCGAGCCTTCACCCGTAGTGCCTGCAACGACGATCGCGTCGATGCCGCCCTCGATATTCTTGTCGATGATATTGCCGAACGCCTCGTAGTCGACCTCGCCTTTACGGAAGGGGGTGATGATGGCGGTCGCGGCGCCTGTGAAGATCGTCTTCTTTCCGGTAGTCATAAGTATATCCTTTCTGCTCTCTCGTTCGGAGCGAGCCCCTCCGCGGCGGCTTCGGCCTCGGTGGGCGTGAAAATGTACGGTGTGGGGTGAAAAATCCGAAAAAATAAAAAAAGCGGCTTGAAAAGCTGCTGTAAATGTAGTATAATAAGGGGGCGGGGGAACGCACGTTCCCGTGTCCGCGATCCGCTCTATCAACTCAAACACAGATAGCTCTCCATCATAAGGGTATGACGGCAGTTCGGCGGCTTTGAACCGACGACCCAGCGAGAGACCGTGCACGGACGACTCCGCTTCGGCGTTGATCCCTCACGCTTCTGCTTCAGACGACCCTCGGCGGTCTCGGCAGAAGGCGGTTGATCGACGCGCCTCTATCAGTATATGTTTTTCTTTTCGGGGAGGATATCCCCGATACACAAATATCATACCACATTTCCGCCTGCTTGTCAAACCCTTTTTCGCAATTATTTTATATTTTTTAAAAACTTTAAGGACGAAATCAAATGTCAACGCCGATCATCAACGAAAAAACCGAAACTACCCTCGAAACGAAGGATTTTTACTACGAGCTTCCCGAGG
>JAZSIN010000204.1:0-4094 GCA_045533845.1 Eubacteriales bacterium
GAATGCTTCCGTCTCGGAATCGTCCCCGATGTTTCCCACGCCTCCTTCCGATCTGTTTATGATATCGTTTCGATCGCAGCAGAATGCGGAAGACCTATCGTTGCGACCCATTCGGATTCCTACGCTGTATATCCGCACCGACGAAACCTCTCGGACGAACACTTTGATTCGATCAGACGGCTCGGAGGACTCGTGGGGATCAATCTTTATAAGCACCATCTCTCCGACAACGACGTCGCACCCGCCGATTTGGAAACGGTCTTCCGCCATATCGATCACTACCTCTCGATTGGCGGTGAGGATACCGTGTCCTTCGGTTGTGATTTTGACGGCGCGGAATTTCCAGAACCCTTCCGTGACCTTTCCTCGGTCGCGCTTCTCGCGGACGTGATGCTACGGCACAATTATTCCGAAGAGCTTGTACGAAAGATCTTTTCGGAGAACGCCGAGGCATTTATACGGCGTACGTCTCCCGTACGGAGGCAAAGAAGTCGTTTTACTTAATTACTGTATTTGTTGTCAAATTTGTTATCAATAATTGCAGCTATGCAATGAAATATAAAAAAGGAATGATCACTATGTCACAGATTCTTTATCACAGCACACGCGATTCGAAAAAGGCAGAATCGCTTTCCGCAGCAGCCGCAATCAAGCAGGGCCTTGCATCTGACGGCGGTCTTTTCGTTCCGGAAACGCTTCCGACGCTGTCCGAAGGCGACGTAAAGGCACTTCTTCCCCTCTCGTATCCCGAGCGGGCTTCGAAGATTCTCTCGTTGTTTTTGACCGACTACACCGAAGAGGAGCTTCTCCTCGACTGTAAGAAGGCATATGCGCCCGAGTCCTTCCCCGGTGGTGCGGCTCCCCTTCGCCATGTGGACGCGAATACATCCTATCTTGAGCTTTGGCACGGTCCTACCGCCGCGTTCAAGGATATGGCGCTTCAGATCATGCCGAGACTGCTTTCCCGCGCACTTGTGAAGACGGGTGAAACGCGCACGGCGCTGATCCTCGTTGCAACCTCGGGTGATACGGGCCAGGCGGCACTTGAGGGATACAAGGATATTCCGCAGATCAAAATGATGGTCTTTTATCCGATCGATGGTGTCAGCCGTGTGCAGAAGCTTCAGATGGCTACACAGACGGGAGACAACGTTTCGGTTGTTGCGATCCGCGGCAATTTTGACGACGCACAGACGGGCGTGAAACAGATCTTCGGCAGCGACGAGGCGGCTCGCGTTCTCGATGAAAACAAATGCTTCTTTTCCTCTGCAAACTCGATCAACTGGGGTAGACTTGCACCGCAGATCGTCTACTATGTCTCGGCGTACTGCGACCTCCTTGCAGAGGGTCGCATTGCATACGGCGACAAAATGAACGTATGTGTGCCGACGGGTAACTTCGGTAACATTCTCGCTGCATACATTGCAAAGAATATGGGACTTCCGATTGGTAAGCTTATCTGCGCTTCAAACAGTAATAACGTTCTCACCGAATTCTTTGAGACGGGTACCTATAACCGTAACCGTCCCTTCCACCTGACGATGTCGCCCTCGATGGATATTCTGATCTCCAGCAACCTCGAGCGTCTCCTCTATTTCGTTGCGGGAAGCGACGAAACGCGCGCCTATATGGAGCAGCTGAACCGTGACGGTGCATACACCGTTTCGGACAAGATCTTTGCTCGTATCCGTGAGGATTTCTACGGCTACTACGCGGCTGAGGATGCGACCGCCGAGGCGATCCGCGAAAGCTTCTCGGAGAACGGTTATCTGATCGATACCCACACCGCAGTTGCGGCATCCGCTGTGAAGCAGTACCGCGAGGCGACGGGAGACGATTCGGCAACCGTGATCGCTTCTACTGCAAGTCCGTATAAGTTCGCAGCAGATGTTCTCGAGTCTCTCTCGGGAGAAAAGCCGAGCGATCCCCTAGAGGCGCTCGACGTGCTTTCCGAAAAGACGAAAACCGAGATCCCCTACCCGCTCAAGGGCATCGGGACGAAAAAGGTCCGCTTCTCCAAGGTTATCGAAAAGACCGATATGCAAAATACCGTTTATTCCTTCGCGAAGGAATGACGAAAGCAGGGGCTGCCTCACAAGTGTGATCCAGCCCCCGCACGCTATTGTTTGCTCTTTATTTGCCGGATTCTTTGAAGGTAGCGCAAACGGTATCCTGTGAGCAGGTCGCAAAGCTCGGACCAACCGAGATCGTACCCGCATTACAGTAGCACTCTCCGTCGTGGTAGACGCAGTTGTGAACGTCACAGTGGACACCCTTGATGTGCTGCTTACAGCTTCCGGATTCACAATTCTTGTTTTGCTCGTTCATTGCTCTTCTCCTTTATACTGATTTCGGCTGACCGTGTTTAGGTCAAAGTGCCACAGTTGTTATTCCCCTTTTTCGTGAAGACGATACGTGGGAATCTCACTACTTTAAATTTTCAACGGAGGTTTCCTCGATATGGCTATCTATACGATCGCAGATCTTCATCTATCGATCGCGCATCCCGAGAAATCGATGGGTGTATTCGGTCAGAAATGGAACCGTTACGAGGAAAAGTTGCAGGAAAAGTGGAGCACCATCGTTTCTCCTATGGATACGGTGGTCATTCCCGGGGACATTTCCTGGGCGACATCGCTTCTTGATTCAGCGGCGGATTTTGCCTTTCTCGATGCTCTTCCCGGAGAAAAGCTGATCGGTAAAGGAAACCATGACTTCTGGTGGTCGACCGCAAGTAAGGTGAACGCCTTTTGGGAGGAGCACGGATTTAAGACACTACGTATACTGTATAACAATGCATTTTTGATCGAGGACCGTATCATTTGCGGTACGCGCGGATGGTTTTTTGACGAGCGATCGCAAAACACCGTTTCCAAAACCGACTTTGAAAAGCTTTGTAACCGTGAGTTTCTCAGACTGCGCCACAGCCTTGACGAGGGGGTCGGGCTTCGCGCGATACACGGGAAGGATCTCCCGATCTACGTGTTCCTACACTTTCCTCCCGTATGGGGAGATGAAAGGTGCGAGGATCTCCTTTCCCTCTTGACCGAATATTCCGTTACGCGCTGTTATTACGGCCATATCCACGGGTTTTATAGGACCCCGAGTATTCGGGAATACTGCGGGATCCCGCTCGAGCTTGTGGCATCCGACCATCTTGGTTTCTGTCCACTCCTCGTTCGTTGAGGATTTTAGCGGAAAAACGCAGGATTTCTTTTGATTTTTCTTAAAAAATTCAGAAAAGGTATTGACTTTTTCAGGAAAAAATTGTAAAATATTAGATGTATGTAAACTTGAAGCCGGCACCCTCGCTGTGCGAGAAATTCAGTTGTTTTGCCGCGCTTCATCTATACTTGGAGGAAGTTAAAATGAGTCTTATTAAGAACGAAAAGCTGGAAGGCAGTCGCGTTGAGCTGCACTTCTCCATCGCCAAAGCAGATTACGAGGCAGCAGTTGAAAGAGTGTACCGCCGCGAAGTCAAGAAAATGAATATTCCCGGCTTCCGCAAGGGCAAGGCGCCCCGCTCTGTTGTCGAGAAAATGTACGGAAAGGGTGTCTTCTTCGAGGACGCGATCAATGAGCTGATCCCCGTTTCCTACCCCGCTGCTCTCGAGGAGGCAGGAATTAATCCCGTTTCCGCTCCCGAATTTGACGTTGTTTCTATGGAAGGCGATATCGTTCTTTCCGCTAAGGTATACGTTAAGCCCGAGCTTGCGATCAAGGGATACAAGCGCCTGAAGGCAGTTCGCAACGTTGCTCCCGTAACCGACGAAGAGGTTGATCGCGAGATCAAGCTCGTTCAGGAGAGAAACTCCAGAACCGTTGATGTCACCGACCGTCCCGCTGAAAACGGCGACACGACCGTGATCGACTACGAGGGCTTCTGCGATGGCGTTGCATTCGAAGGCGGCAAGGGTGAGGATTATGCTCTTACCCTCGGCTCGAACACCTTTATCCCCGGCTTCGAGGAGCAGGTAGTTGGCAAGAACATCGGTGATGAGTTTGACGTAAACGTTACTTTCCCTGAGAAATATCAGGCTGAGAACCTCGCTGGCAAGGCAGTTGTATTCAAGTGCAAGCTGCACGAGATCAAG
>JAZSIN010000161.1:0-5821 GCA_045533845.1 Eubacteriales bacterium
CGGCTATGCGCAGGCGGTGGCGGGTCCCGCGATGGGTGCCGCGATCGCGTGCGGACTCGAAGCGCCGATGCTCGTCATCTTTTCCTCGGCGGCGGTCGGCTATGCCGCGAATACGCTCGGTGGTGCGGGCGGACCGTTTGCAGTTCTCTTGATCGCGATCGTCGCGATCGAGCTCGGCAAGGCGGTCTCGAAGGAAACGAAGATAGACATTATCGTCACGCCCTTCGTGACGGTGGTGTCGGGCGGACTGCTCTCGATCCTCGTTGCGCCGCACATCGGTACGCTGATCGGATATCTCAGCCGCTTCATCGGGTGGTCGACCGAGCAGCAGCCCCTCGTGATGGGCGTGATCGTTTCGGTCGTGATGGGCATCGCGCTCACCCTTCCGATCAGCTCGGCGGCGATCTGCGCGGGGCTTGGGCTGTCGGGCGCAGCGATCCTTGCCGCTGATGGCTCGGTGCTGTCACTCAACTATGAGGGGCTTGCCCTCGCGGGTGGGGCCGCGATAGCGGGCTGCTGTGCACAGATGGTCGGCTTTGCCGTGATGAGCTTCAAGGAAAACGGTGTCGGAGGACTTTTGTCGCAGGGGATCGGCACGTCGATGCTTCAAATGCCGAACATCGTGAAGAATCCGCGCATCTGGATCCCGCCGATCGTCGCTTCCGCCGTGACGGGCCCGCTCGCGACCTGTGTCTTTTCGATGCGTCACTACGGCGTGGCGATCAATTCGGGAATGGGAACCTGCGGTCTGCTCGGACCGATCAGTATGGTGCTCGGTTGGTTCTCGGGTGAGTATCCCGCGTCGGTCGGCGCACTCGATTGGGGCGGACTTTTGCTGATCTGCTTCGTTCTGCCTGCTGTAATTTCCGTTGCCGTATGTGCGCTCCTCCGAAAGATCGGTTGGATCCGTGAGGGAGATATGAAGCTGGGATAAACGGTTCAATGGAATCACCCAAATTTTTCCCTGTCACTTGACAATCCTTCCCGGATATGGTGCACTGTAAGTACAAAAAAGATCTATCTGAGCAAATGACAGACCCGATAACAATGCGACGAGCAGAGCGGCGTCTGAGCGATGACCGATTCGAAGGTAGGTAAATTAGTACAAAAGCATTGGGACCGAGCCAAATTTGGCTCGGTCCCAATTTTCTGTTAAAGCTCGACGAAGGTAACCTCGTCCTTTTTGAGGGAGACCGCAACGCTCTTGCCGGTTTCCTTATTTGTATAAGTCACGACGCCGTCGTCCTTGCTCCAATTCCATACCGCAACGCCAAGACTGCCGTCCTTCGCGAGGTAACCCTTATAGAGGAAGCTTTCGGAAGAAGCCGCAATTCCGTCCGTGTCAACGAATTTTCCATCAAAGAAATACTTCGCATACTGCTTTCTGAGCGCAATAACGCGGCTCATATATTCCGCATACTTCGGAACGTCGTGCAGATCTCCGCAGCAACGGTAGATCGTCATATCGAATGCAACACCGTATACAAAGGTACAGTTCACGTTGTCAAGATAGTTTGAATCATCCTGTCCCATCTCGCGGTTCGTCATCACGATCTCGGGGAAGGTGTAGCGCATAAACTCGTGCGCCTTGACGTTCTTTCTGATATTGCCAAAGCCGCTCGGCTGAACGATGTCCATACTTTGCGCGAAGATATCGATGCAGTGCTCCTGCAGAATGATCCTCTCGCTGCCGTGCTTCTTGACGTTTTCGCGGAGCTCGGCAAAACGCTTTGCCTTCGATGCATATGAGAAATTCGGCTTCTCGTGGTCGTGCCCCTCTGCAAAGCAGAAGAACGGAGCAAGCCCTCCAAGATCGTAAAGCACGCCGTCACAACCGAGGGAGAGGCAGTAATCTGCACTCTTCTTCATTTTCTCCTGCCAGGCATCCGAGCCGGGGCAGGCACCGAACATCGGCATCGGCTGATTCGGAAGCTTTCTGTACGTTCCCTCGCCACAGTAGGTCTCGCGGAAAGGATATTCGTATCCCCAGATATCCTTAATGAGACAGTCCTTGCCGTTCTCATTCTTGTAAAAATCGCTTTTTTTATCCACAAGGAAGTAGCTGAGAAACATAATCAGCTTACCGCCCCTCGAGTGGACGTAGTCGATCGCCTTCTTGAGTTCCTCTTCGCCGCCCTGATTCGGATCGGCAATATAATCGGGCCACATTCTTGCAAAGCCGCCCTTCGGCCATCCGAGCACGAACAACGTATTCAGTCCGACCTCCTGCACCTGATCAAAAAGTCTCGGAATATCCTTGTACGTCCAGTTGTATTCTCCGTGATGCGTTTTGAAAATACAACGGAGCCAGCCCTGGAACTCCTGCGCCCATTCGGGACGGATCGGAGCTCTCCAGCCGCATTCCTCCTTGATCCATTTCCGATAGATCTTCGAGCCAAGGTGCCAGTCACCGTTGAGCATTGCATACACGATCGGCTCGGAAACGTATTCCTCGCCCGGCTCGGTGAAGGGGTATTTGATGATTCCAAGTCGCAGGGTGTTATTTTTGACCGTTCTTTCCACGTGAAGCCCTGTCGTCTGATGCGTCTTGTCGTGGCTTCCGACGTAGATGCCCTCACTGTCATTGCAGAGAACGTAAAACTGCATAGTCGCGTGTCCGGGGTAGAGCTTATCAAGATCGGTGTGCAGGAAATCGTGGCGCTCGTACTTTCGGAATCCCGACATCGTCGAGAGATCGGTGAAAGCGGGATTTGCGATCTTTGCGCCCAGATTTACAGGCCACATCACGTAGTCCTCCTTAGGACTGCCGTTCAGCGACTGAATGCCTGATATGGGAGAGAACTGGAGCTCCGTAACAAGCACGTCGGAGCTGTTTTTGATCGTGTAGCCCGTCGTCAGCATATCATCCGAAAGCTCATAACGGATGATAAGCTCGATGTCAAGCGTGCGGTCGTCGCTCTGAAGCTTCTCGTACGTAACTGTCATCACGTTTTCGTCTATACGGATCGTCGGCGTTTGAAGCGAACCGAATACGGGGCGCTCCTCGCGGTCGCCCTCCTTGTAGATCAGCTTGAAGGTCTCACCCGGCGTTATGCAGTATTCGTGGCCGTTGTATCCGTTTACGATCGAGCTTACAAGACCTTGCTCGTTCAGCGAGTAGGACATATGCGGGGTAGAAAGCGTATACATTGATGTGTTCCTTTCAGGTCTGTATTTTAAGAGATTCCGTCTACGTTTGATTATATCACACGTTTTTTTCGGAGTCCATAGCGGAATCGTGAGTTTTTTTGCATTTTTCGAAACCAACTGAAAACGGGGCCGCCTCACTAAGGTGAGACAGCCCCTACTACTATAGAGTGATTACATTAAACCGACGGTAGCCGTGCTCGTCCAGCTTTGGTAGTTCATATACTGACCGTCAGCACCTGTCTTGAGTGGCAGACAGGGCTGCTCGAGCTCTTCAATACGGTCGATCTCACCGTTTACGTAAGAGAGCACGCGGAGTCTCGCTGAGACGAGCCTCGCACGGAGACCGCCGAGACGAATTTCCTGATTTCCGAAGCCGAAGGTCTTGTTTTCAAAGTACCACTGCTTGCGGAATTTTGTAATGAAGTCATCAAGTCGGTCGATCATTGCCGAGATCTTATCGGCAAGTGCAGAAAGCTCCTCGACGTTCTTTTCGGCATACGCCTTGCGGAGAAGAACCGAAATATCGCACTTCAGTGCGAGCACGCGGCAGAGAGCCGCAAGCGTCTCGTACATATAACCGAATTTCTTGTGGCTTGTATATTTTTCAAGCCGTTCGGCAGCGAGTCTGAAGCCCTCGGGCGCGGTTGCGGGATCAAAATGACGGTCGCAAATACCCTCAAGCGGATCGTTATAAAGCAGATAGCGAGAGGGATTCATCGGCTTGCCTGCCTCGATCGTGATGCCGGGAAGCTCGTTCGGTGCGTCAAGCGTGAGGAGGGCTTCAAATCCAATGTCAAAGCATTCCTCGGCGCGCTTTTCAAGAAGCTCGTCGGTCGTCTCGGCTGCGTATGCTCTTTCCGCAAAATAGAGAAGGACGGGTAGGGGGGCAAACTGCGATGCCTCGCCGCCGTTATCGCCCCAAGCGGTAACGATCACATCCTTTAGCGACTTCTCCTCGCAAATGTCAAGCTGAAGCTTGCTCGAAACAAGAGAGAAACGGTTGTGCGGCGCGAATCCCGACCACTTCCACGCACCGCCCGCAAAGGCGGTGGGATTGTCAAATTTCCGATGGCAGTCGACCATATGCTCGAAGATATCGCGGGAGAGCGAATAGTAATCCCAATAAATGAGCGTCAGTCCCTTCGGAACTCTTGCGACGACCTCCGGGGGGACCTCGCCTTCGCTGACACGGTAGGTTCCTTTGAACGCCATTCTGAAGAACATATCACTCCAGATCATCGGCGCTACGCCCTCTTCATTGCAGATCGCAACGACGCGGTCGAGGTGCTCAAGCATAATTTCATGCTGTGGACGGAGACCGTGCTTTGCAAGGTATGCCCCTCTTCCAAGACCGTGCGCCTCGTCCATACCGAGGTTGATCTTACGCGAACGGAAGCATTCCTTACAGGTTTTTATGATCGTTTTGATGAAATCGTAGGTTGCTTCTTCTCCGACGAGGAGGATCGAGCCCGAATCCTTGATCTTGCTGAAAGCGCTCCAACGGAGAGCCTGCGCGAGATGCGCGAGTGCCTGAACGCAGGGAATGACCTCAATGCCGAACTGAAATGCGTAGTCGTCGATCTCACGAAGCTCGTCCTTCGTGAAGCGGCCTCTCATATGACCGAAATAGGGATATTCGGGCATCTCGTAGGTCTCCTCGGTGTAGAGCATCAGGGAATTATAGCCCATCAAAGCGAGGTAACGGATCATACGCTTGGCACTCGGGATATTATAAACTGCGTTTCTCGACATATCTGCCATATAGCAAAGCATCGAGTCGTTCGGCTTCTGCAGGATCTCGGAGTCATTCCCCTCGATGAAGGACTTCAGCATCGACATTGCGCGGAAGAATTCAACGTCCTGTGTGTAAACGATCTTGACGTCTGCTCCGCACTCGGGGCAGGAGACCTTCGACAGGGAGAAGGCATCGCCGCGGACAGCCGCTACCGTAACGGCACCGTCGCACGTATCGGAAAGCGCAAGTCCGACCATTTCGGCGATCTCACAGAAGGGAGCGAAGAGACGCTCATCGGTCGAGGGCGTAAAATATACGCGTTGCAGATTCTTGCTCATAATTCGGATCCTTTCAGTTGCTTTAAAATTCTTACAGTAACGGAAAAAAGATTTCCATATCCCCATTCTACACCAAAGAGAGAGGGTTGTCAATCCCAAAATTTTGCATTTCCTTAATACAATCTTGCTCCCTATCAAAAAATCGCGTATTTCTCGCGCGTTGAAAAAGCGGGGCGTATGCGGTACAATAGTGTTATAACCAAATGAAGGAGGCTTTTATGGAACGGTACATAACGAAAAAGGAGACGGAGGCGTTTCGTGCGCATCTTCTCGCGGACGAAAAAAGCAGATCTACGGTCGAAAAGTATATGCGCGACGTCCGCGCGTTTCTCGGATACGCGGAAGGGCGGGAGATCACGCGGGACGTGGTGATCTCCTATAAGGAGGCGCTGGTCACGCGCTATGCGATCGTAAGTGCGAACTCGATGCTCGCAGCACTGAATGCCTTTTTGCGGTTCTGCGGCTGGGGCGATCTGTGCGTGAAGCGATTCAAAATGCAGCGGCAGACGTATTGCCCCGAGGAAAAGGAGCTGACCCGCTCAGAGTATATTCGGCTGCTTATGGCGGCACGGCGAAAGGGAAACGAGCGGCTCTATCT
>JAZSIN010000082.1:0-3318 GCA_045533845.1 Eubacteriales bacterium
TCTGCGGATCCCTTGCCCTTTTTGTATTAACGGTCGTATGGGGAGGATGCTGTTGTATGTAAGGACGCGAAAAATTCATACGCAAAGCAAAAAAAATTCAAAATCTGTTTACGAATTTGTGCTATGATAATATGGAATGTCATTTCGGAGGGAGGGTATTGCTATGACCGAAACGAGAAAAAAATATATACGCTTTGGCGCGGGTGTTTTCCTCACCCTGCTCGGCAATATCATTTTCTTCCTTGCCGTCTGGCTGCTTCAGAAGTACGACAAGGTCTGCTTCGATCAGATCCTTTACCAGATCTCCACCTCGACTGTGGGGACGCCGAAGAATCTTTCCTTTAGTGCGGTCCTGCGCGTCGGCGGTTTTTCCGTCCTTGCCACCGCCGTCGAATGCTTCCTCTACCTCTTCCTGTCGGGGCGGCTCGGAAGGCTCTTCGGACGCTTTTCCGCGTACGTTTCCTATTCGTCGCGGAGGATCTGCTCCTTCTTTCAGCGGCGCGTGCTTTCCTTGTCACTCGCTATTCTGATCGGTGGCTCTGCGTTCTTCCTGATCGGACTTGACGTGTTCGGCTATCTTTACACGACCTATACCGACTCGGACTTCATCGAGGAGCACTACGTCGATCCCTCGACGGTCGATCTCACCTTTCCCGAGACGAAGCGAAATCTGATCTACATCTTCCTCGAATCGATGGAGACGACCTACGGCGATCCGACGGCGGGCGGTCCGATCGTTTCGGACCTGATGCCCGAGCTCACACAGCTGAAGAAGGATCACGTTGCCTTCTCGGGTGTGAACGGTGCGGGTGGCTTCCGTTCCTTCTCGGGCACGACGTGGACTGCCGCCGCAATGGTCTCGCAGACCGCGGGCGTGACGATCAAGGTCCCGCTTACGGGGAATGAGTATGGTAAGAACGAGTCCTATATGCCCGGAGCGGTGACGCTCGGCGATATTCTGAAGGACGAGGGATACCGTCAGACGATCATTATGGGCTCGGATGCCGAATTTGCCTGCCGTGAGGCGTATTTCACCCAGCACGGTGACTATCATATCCTCGACATCAACGCCTTGAAGGAGGCGGGACGGCTCCCTGCAGACTATCTCGAGTGGTGGGGCTACGAGGACGCGAAGATGTTTCAGTTCGCGAAGGAGGAGCTCGCAGAGCTCGGAGCGGGCGATGCGCCCTTCAATCTGACCCTCCTCACGGCTGACACGCATTTCCCGGACGGGTACGAATGTGACCGATGTCCCGATATCTACGATGAGCAGTATTCAAACGTCGTCTCCTGCTCCTCACGACAGGTTTACGAATTTATCGAGTGGTGCAAGACCCAGCCCTTTTACGAGAACACGACGATCGTGCTCGCGGGTGACCACCTCACGATGGACCCCGAGTTCCTCGACGGGATCCGAGAGGATTATGTCAGGACCTCCTACCACTGCTTCATCAACGCGGCAGTAACACCCGTAAGGACCGAGGAGCGGGAGTTCGGTTCGTTTGATATGCTCCCGACCACGCTTTCCGCGATGGGCGTCAAGATCGAGGGCGACCGCCTCGCGCTCGGCACGGATCTCTTCTCGGGTGAGAAGACGCTGACTGAGATCTATGGGTACGAATACCTTGACTACGAGCTCTTAAAGGAATCCGAGTTCTACAAAAACAAATTCTTTGATACCGCCAAGTAAAAAGGGGCTGTCTGAATAAGACAGCCCGTTTTTCTTTTATCCCGATCACAGAAACCGCGTCTCGATCACGCGGGGAGAGCATTCGGGCGAATAGCGGAAAACGTCGATATGGCTCGTCGTGCGAGGATCAATATAATAATGTAGCGAACGCTTCGCGGGCGGACGGGGAAGCTCGGTCTCGATCGGGTCGATGAGAACGAGCTTGATCTTCATCCGCTCGGGCAGGATGCTCTTGACGTAGACTGCGACCGACGCTCCGACCGCAGGCAGCTGGGGCGTGTCGAGGGTACTGCGCTCGGCGAGTCCCGCGAGATTCGGCGCGAGCTCGACGAACACGCCGTACGGCTCGATCGAGCGGACGATCCCTGCGACGGTCTCACCGGGGGAGAACCGCACGGCGTTCTCCTCCCACGTGCCGAGAAGCTCCTTGAGAGAGAGGAAGATCCGATTGTTTTCGCGGTCGATCGCCTTGACGACGACCGTGATGCGGTCGCCGGGGGTGAGTCGATCGCGCGGGTGCGAGATCCTTGAGACCGAGATCGAGTCGACCGACAGGAGGGCGACGACGCCACATCCGACGTCGCAAAAGGCGCCGAAGGGCTCGAGATGGGTGACCTTTGCGGGGATCAGATCGCCCGGAGAGAGGAGAGAAAGGTAATGTTCGATGCAGTCCTCCTGCGCAAGGCGGCGAGAGAGATGGACGGTCAGCTTTCCGTCCGCGCGTCGTTCTATCGCTGTCACCTTGCAGGCGGCGGACTTTCCGACGCGTGTGAGGATCGCGATGTCTTTGACCCGTTCACCATCCCGCAGTGCGAGGCATTCTTCACGCTCGATTATACCCTCGGCGGAGGGGAAGAGCTCCGCGTGGAGGCGGAAGCGGTGGTCGCACAGGGTAATGGGTACCTCGATGATACGGTCCTCGAGCAGGGCTCGCTCGAGTCCCTCTGCGGAGGAACGGAGCGCGAGATTCCGCGGGTCGGACGAAAGGCTCCCCTCGGGGAGATAGGGCGTTTTGCTTTTTCTTTTCGGGTCTGACTTTTCCTCAAAGGAAAAGCGGGAAGGGAAATCTTGTGACATTTCTTGCGTTCTCCTTCTTTTTCGTTCGTTCTACGCTTATTCTTATGCAGTATTTTGTGGGAGCAGAACAAAAAATTTTAAAATCGCACCTCTGAAAAATAAAGAAAAAAAGAGATAAAATGAGAAAAAACGAGCTTAGGCATAAGAAAACCAAAATAATCGAAAATTTTACAAAAAAGGTATTGACAAAGGTGGAGTGGTGTGTTATAATATGCGAGTCAAAATTAAGAAGCTCTGCAAAAAAGCGGAGCGAGAATCTATTTGGAGGAATCGAAAATGTCCACTTATATGGCAAAGGTAGAGACCATTTCCCGTAAATGGTACGTAATCGACGCGGCAGGCAAGCCCCTTGGTCGCGTTGCTGCGGCTGCCGCTAACATTCTGCGCGGCAAGCACCGTCCTGAGTTCACCCCCCACGTTGACTGCGGTGAGTACGTCATCATCATTAACGCTGCACAGGCTACTCTCTCCGGCAAGAAGATGGAGCAGAAGTACCACTATCATCACTCCGGTTGGATCGGCGGTCTGAAGTCGGTTCAGTACAAGGAGCT
>JAZSIN010000219.1:0-3665 GCA_045533845.1 Eubacteriales bacterium
GACTGCCAGATGAGCTGCTGTGCAGATCCTCTGATGTAGGAGCTGATGCCGTATTCCTCCCAAAGGGTAACGGTCGAGAAGCTTTCGTACACCTCGCAATCTCCGATGAACAGAAGGTTGTGGCGGGTCCTTGCCTTGTAATATTCCCCGACGAGGAGTCCCTCGGGGACGTCACCGTATTTCGGGAGGAGGATCGGCTGCAGAAGTGAGAGAAGCACTACGAGGACGAGTGCCGTCACGAGCAGAGAGAGGGCGCGTGTCCCTTTTCGATATGTTTTTTCCATACGCGCCTCCTCAGAACTGATTATAAATGAACTGCGATGCGTCGTATCCCGGTCCGTACGTGCCGAGGAGCACGATCGCGAGCAGCATTACACCGCAAAGGCAAGCAGACAGCGCGGGACGGCTCCACAGCTTATCGCGGAGCGTCGTATCCGTCGCATCGTCGCCAAGCTTACTGACCGTATACATCACGGCGATCCCGATGCCAACGACGGCGAAGTCAGAGACCGACAACCCGAGACCAAGGATCCCACCCGACAGAAGTGCGGGAAGATTCCACTCGGTAAACACCGAACCGATCATACGGAAGGTCAGGGGTACGTCGCGGTAGCAGTCGAAGACGCGGATGAAGCCCATCAGAAGGAAGGTCCTGACCGCCATAAACGCACCGTACGAACGGGAGGCGGTAAGACGCGGGAATTTCCTGTGGAAGCGCTCGTAAAGCGGCTTCAGCTCCTGCGAAATGAGGAGCACCGCACAGTTGAGCATTCCCCAGACGATGAAGTTTCATTTTGCACCGTGCCAGAGTCCCGTCAGAAACCAGGTAACGGCGGTACAGAGATAGACCGAAAGGCGGCGGCTGATCCCCTTTCCGAAGCGTCCGAATCTGCCCCTGCTCCATTTTGTGAGACGGAGCATCCCCTCACTGACGGCAAGCGGGTAGAAAATATAATCCTGAAACCACGTCCCCATCGTGATGTGCCATCGCTTCCAATATTCCTCGGTCGAGCGCGACGCGAAGGGTCTTCTGAAATTCTCGCGAAGGCGGATCCCGAGCATTTCCGAAACGCCGATCGTAATGTCAATGCCACCCGTGAAGTCGGCGTAGATCTGCACCGAATAGAGGAGAATGAGCAGGAGGGCGTAGCTTCCCGAATACTTCGTCGGGGATTCGATCAGCGTTTTGATCGCGATCATCACGCGGTCGGCGACGATCAGCTTTTTGCAGTAGCCCCACAGAACACGCTGAAAGCCTTTATAAAGATTTTCGGACGAAAAGGTGTGCGGCTCGTACAGCTGACAGGCGAGATCGCCGTGTCGGCTGATCGGTCCCTGCACGAGCTGTGGGAAGAAGGAGACGAAAAGCATCAGCCTTGCCACGTTCGTTTCCGCGTTCGTTTTCCTTCGGTAAACGTCGATGAGGTAGCCCATCGTCTGGAATGTATAGAAGGAGATGCCCATCGGCAAGAGGAGAGACGGCACGATGAGTGCGCGCTCCGCGCCGAAGGTATGGAGGACCGCATTCAGATTCGTAACGAAGAATGCGGCATATTTGAGGACTGCGAGGAGGCCGAAGTTCAGAACGAGTCCGACCGCGAGGATCGCCCTCCGCGTCCGTTTCCCCTTCGCCTTATATGCCTTCTTTTCTTCCTTTGAAAGGGTTCCGCCATTCTCCTTCAGCCACGCGTCCTCTCTGTCCGCGTGCCGCCCGATATAACGCGCGACGACGTAGGACGAGAGCGTGGTAAACAGAATGAAGAGGAGATACTGTACGCCGCTATAAAGGTAAAAGAGATACCCGAAGACGAGCAGAGTCACCCATTGGACAGACGGCAGCCTTCCTCTAAGGAGGCGCGGAAGTCCATAGTAAAGGAGCAGAAGGAGTCCGACGAAGGCAATGAATTCAAAAGACGTGAACAGCACCTGTTTCCCCTTTATGCTTCGTCAAGACGGGTGAGGAGGTCTGTGAGGGCGTCAAGCGAATTGAAGTTCTCGGGAACGATCTCCTCTGCGGGGATCGTAACGTCGAGCTCTGCCGCAATCTCGGAGATCAGAGAAACGATATCGAGCGAATCGAGCACGCCGTCGTCGATGAGCGACTCGTTGGTCTCGAAATCCACGTCGTCATGAAGCTCCTGAAGAATGCGAAGAACGGTTTCCTTAATTTCCATTGTTGCTATTTCCTTTCGAGGTATGATGATCAAAAGAGATAGGTATCTCGTTTATTACAGCGTCGCCGCTTTTTCCTTGAGTGCACGGCGATCAAGCTTTCCGTTTGGGGTATGGGGCATCGCGTCGAGGCGAAGGATCTCTGCTGGGATCATATAGGACGGGAGGCGGGTCTTCAGATACGCCGTTACCGCGCCTTTATCCGCCGTTCCGAGATAGAAGAGAGTGATGCGCTGCTTTCCCTCGTCGAAGGTACAGCACGCACGTCCGACGCCCTCGCAGTCTGCGGCAACCGCCTCGATCTCACCGAGCTCGATCCGTCTGCCCATCAGCTTGATTTGATAGTCTTTACGGGAGCGGAAGACGAGCTCTCCGTGTTCGTTGTACACGCCGACGTCGCCCGTGTGATAGATCAGCTCACGGTAAGCGGTGCAAAGCGGATTTTCCGTAAAGACGGCATCGGTCTTTTCCCGTTCTCCGTAGTAGCCCATCGTAAGACAGGTACCGCGAATGCAGATCTCGCCCTCTTCGCCGCTTTTTGCCTCGCGTCCGTCGTCCGTAAGGAGGAGGATGCCCGTGTTACGGAAGGGGCGTCCGATCGGGATCGGCTCGTTCGCGTCGAGCGGTCGCGCCTCCCAATAGCAGGACATACCCGTTGCCTCGGTCGGTCCGTAGAGGTTAAAGAAGCGTGCCTCCGGGAGCGCCTCGCGCCAGAGATCGTACTGCTTCCGCGGGAAGACCTCGCTTCCGAAGGCGACGGTCGTAAGATATTCGGGCTTCTTCGCGTCAAATGCGCCGAGCCGAGAAATCTGCACGAGTGCGGAGACCACCCAACAGATCGTATTGATGCGATAGGTATTGAGGTACTCGATGAGGCGAACGGGAAACATAAAGTTCACCTTCGGAATGAAATAGGTCGTCGCGCCGTACTTCAAGGTCGGCATCAGCTCCTTCAAAGGTGCATCGAAAAAGAGCGGACTCTGATTTCCGAAAACGGTATCGCGCGAAAAGCCGAGCGCGAGGCAGAGGTTCTCGGTGTAATCGATGACCGAGCGATGGCAGGCGATAACGCCCTTCGGGATGCCCGTCGAGCCCGAGGTGAAGACGACGTAGATCGGATCGGTGTCGAGCTGCTTTTCACGCGCCCCCAAAAGGAGCGCGAGATCCTCTGTGGAATCAAACAGCGTCTCGAAAGAAACGACCGAGAGACGTCTTCCCTTCTCCTGCTCCGACGTGCGGAGTGCCTCTGCGTTCTTCGCGTTTTTACGGTGTGACGAGCACGCGGGGGGAGAGGCTGTCGAGGATCAGCTCCATTCTCGAAAGCGGCATCGAGCCGTCAAGACAGACGTAGTAGCAGCCTGCCGTGATCACACCGAGAAAGGTCGTGACGGTGTCGGGGTGCTTCTCCATCAAGACGACGACGGGCTCACCGCGGTAGCCGTTCTTCAGAAGATACGTTCCCGCCCTGCGGGAAAGGGTGAGCACCTCGGAGA
>JAZSIN010000191.1:0-10824 GCA_045533845.1 Eubacteriales bacterium
GAAAGCCGTGCGCGAAGCTCCTCGGGCGCGATGACGTCGTCGACCTCTCCGCGACAAGCCGCCTCAGCGGGAGACGCGTATGCGTCTTCCCATTCCTTTTCGAGCGCCTCCCTGCTCGTTTCCGCCGAAACACGGTCGTTCCAAAGGAAGGCGACCGAGGATGCGGGAGACAGGAGACTGATCGAAGCGTGGGGCAGAGCGAACACAACGTCCACACCGAGCGACTTTGAACCCATCAGGGTGAAACCCGCGCCGTAAGCATTCCCAACGACGGCTGTCACCATCGGGCATTCCGCACTTGCATACACGCCCGCGAGCTTTGCAAGCTCCTCTACCGTCGAGGGAGCGGCCTCCTTTTCGAGCCCGATCGAATCGACGAGGGTCACGACGGGGATGTCGAACGCGTCACAGAAGGAGATAAGCTTCGCCGCCTTGCGCGCTTCCTCTCTGCCGATTGCGCCACCGTCCTCCGACGCGTTATTTGCAACAACGCCGCAAGCAGTACCACAGAGCGTGAGGAATCCGACCGAAACGCCCTCGCCGTAGCCCGTGTAGAGCTCGTAATATTCGCCGTTATCCGCAAGCTCGCGGATCGAAGACGGAAGGTCTCCGTTCTTCCAATTCACCGCGCGAACGGGGTCGTCCGAGGACACGTTCACCGCCGTTCCCTCCACATTGTTCGCGGGGAGGAGCGACAGGAGGGTTCTGACCGACAAAAATGCCTCCGCTTCGTTCTCCGCATCGACCGCAACGAGTCCGTCGACATCGGGGGAGGACTGTCCCTCGTCATACGCGGGATTCAGATAGATCTCCGCCTTGTCCTTCACGCGTACGGCAAAATCGGACATTGCCGCGACGGTCAAAGCACTTCCCGCACATACGCCGTCGACAACGGCAATCTGCGGAATTACACCCGAGGCACGCGCCACAGCCTTCATCCACGCGCCGTACGCTGCCATCGAGGCAGCGCCGTCGTAGATCGAAGCGCCCGCGCTGTCAAGGACACCGATGATCGGCGCGCCGTTCTTTACGGCAAGCGAATAGATACGCTCGATCTTGCGCGCGTAAAGCGCGTCGATCGCGCCCTTCATTCTACCGTTGTCCTGAAAATATGCAAATACAAGCTTGCCGTCGACCGCTCCGTAGCCGGTCACAACCCCCTCGAATTCGGCGGCGTCGCCGCTTCTCCTCAGGTGCGCACCGATCTCGACGAAGGTTCCCTCGTCGAAAAACGCCTCGGCACGGCGATAGCCCTCACCGCAGTCGTGAGCGGCAGTATAATTTAAATTCAGACCGTTACTCATTTTCCAAACGTCCTTTCCGAAAAATCCGAGAAGCCTGCTTTTCGGTTTTGTTCAGAGAAGCGTCTCCCGCGATGTGCCTTTGCAATTTGCTCAAAAAAAGAAAATTTCTCCTTCTGATTCTGATGCAAATCCACTAAAAAGCACACGATTCTGCGAAAGTCCACCTTCTCCCCGATTATACTTCAATGATACCACATTTTGCAAAGTTTGACAACATTCTAACTGTTACATTTCTGTGAACAATACAAAAGCATCCCGATCTTCTTGACTTTTTTTCGTCCCTGTGGTACACTATAGTCGTAGAAAATCTGTGGAGATCCGCTGAAAAGGAAGAACTCTTATGAAAAAAACCGTTATGCAAAAATACGCCCGTCTGATCGCACGGAAGGGCGTCAACATTCAGAAGGGGCAGGAGGTCATCATTCGTGCCGACCTCGACCAGCCCGAATTCGTCCGTATGACCGTTGAGGAATGCTATAAAGCAGGTGCGTCGAAGGTCACAGTCGAGTGGCAGTATCAGCCTCTCACGAAGATCCATTACCGCTACCGCACACTGAGATCTCTCTCGACGATGGAGGATTGGGAGATCGAAAAGCTGAAGCTTTCGGTCGATCGCCTTCCCGCGATGATCTATATCGAGTCCGAAGACCCCGACGGTCTCCGCGGTGTCAATCAGGAAAAGGTCGCGAAGGCACAGAAGGCGCTCTTCCCGATCGTGAAGCCGATCCGCGACGCGAAGGAAAGCAAATATCAGTGGTGCATCGCCGCCGTCCCCGGAAAAAAGTGGGCGAAGAAGGTATTCCCCGATCTGCGAACCTCCCTTGCCGTCGAAAAGCTGTGGGAGACCATTCTCTACACCGCACGCGCAAACGGCGAAGACCCCTGCGCCGATTGGGACGCGCACAACGCAGATCTGCAAAAGCGCTGTGATTACCTCAACGCGCTCGGGATCAGTGAGCTCGTCTACAAGTCGGCCAACGGCACCGATTTCCGCGTGGGGCTGATTCCGGACGCGCTCTTTATGGGCGGCTCTGAGGACACTGTCAATACGGGCGTCGAATTCAACCCGAACATTCCGAGTGAGGAGATCTTCACGTCGCCGATGCGCGGCAAGGCGGAAGGAACCGTCGTTTCGACCACGCCCCTCTCCTACCGCGGCGAGCTGATCGAAAACTTCTCGATCACCTTTAAGGATGGCAAGGCGGTCGACTGCCGCGCCGAAAAGAACGAGGAGCTTCTCCGCACGATGATCTCGATGGACGAGGGTGCCGCCTATCTCGGCGAGTGCGCGCTCGTTCCCTACGATTCCCCGATCCGCAACTCGGGTGTCACCTTCTATAACACGCTGTTCGACGAAAACGCCTGCTGTCACCTCGCACTCGGCTACGGCTTTACGAACTGCATCAAGGATTTCGACAAGTACACGCTTCTGCAGTGCCGCGAAAAGGGCATCAACGATTCGATCATTCACGTTGACTTTATGATCTGCTTGTTGGATCTCTCGATTGACGCCGTGACGCGCGACGGTAAGACTGTCCCGATCTTCAGAGACGGCAATTGGGCGTTCTGATCCAAAAAACAAATATTTTTCGGCAGGAGCCTCGCTCCTGCCGTTTTCTTAAATTTTTAAAATATTCAAAAAAATTATGAAATGCTCTTGACAAGCATAATACTTCGTGATATGATGTATTATGCAATCAGAGGTATCCACTTGAATTCCAAAGAAGGGAGATCACCATGGACACACAGCTCAAGCGTGGGCTTCTCGACGTGTGCGTCCTCGCCGCCATCAGGGACGAGGACTCCTACGGCTACAAGATCATCAAGGATATTGCGCCATATGTCGAAATGTCAGAATCCACGCTCTACACCATTCTGAAGCGGCTCGAATCGGCTGAGCTGCTGACCGTACGAAGCGCCGAGCACAACGGCCGCCTTCGAAAATATTACCGCATCACGGCGACGGGAAACAAACGCCTCGAGGCCTTCAAAAACGAATGGCGCGAGGTCATGCAGATCTATCAATTCGTAACAGAGGGAGGACACGGAGATGACGAAATATGAATTTATCGACGCGCTTCGGGAAAGATTATCAGCTCTTCCCCGCGAGGACGTCGAGGAGCGTCTCGCCTTTTACAGCGAGATGATCGACGACCGCGTCGAGGACGGACTTTCCGAAGCGGAGGCGATCGACGGGATCGGAACGGTCGACGAGATCGCGACCGAGATCATATCCTCGATCCCCCTCACGCGGATCGTAAAAAACAAGATGAAAAAGAAGCGGCGAATACGGGCGTGGGAGATCGTTCTGCTCATACTCGGCTCTCCCCTGTGGATTTCCCTGCTCGTCGCGGCATTTTCGATCGCGTTCTCCCTCTACGTCGTTCTGTGGTCGGTCGCGCTTTCGCTGTGGGCTGCGTTTTCGGGGCTTCTCGCGGGCGGGGTCGGACTGATTCCCCTCGGGGTGATCCTCGCGATCAAGAGCTCCATTCCGACAGGAATCGCATTCATTGGTATTGCACTCGCCTCGATCGGGCTTTCTATCTTCTTCTTTTTCATTAGCAAATGGGCATCGGTGGGACTCGTCCTTCTCACAAAAAAGATCTTTCTTTCTATCAAAAAGGGATTTGCCGGAAAGGAGAACGAATAATGCGTAAATCATCTATCGTTTGGCTCATCACAGCAGTTTCTCTCATTCTTCTGGGTACACTACTTTTTTCGGGGGCACTCATGGCTTTGAACTTTGATTTCGGGAAGCTTTCTACCACCAAATACGAAACGAATACCCACTCGATAACCGACGAATTCCACAGCATCTCCATTTCCACGGATACCGCGGACGTTACCCTTCTCCCTTCGGAGGACGGGAAAGCCTCGGTCGTCGCTGCGGAATCCGAAAAAATGAAGCACGCGGTCAGCGTCGAAAACGGCGTCCTGACCATCAAGTACACGGACACGCGCAAGTGGTATGAGCACATCGGGATCTTTTGGAAAAAGGAGAGCGTCACCCTCTATCTGCCAGAGAGCGAATACGATTCCCTGCTCGTAAAAGGGCACACCGGCAGCGTACAGATCCCCGACGGTTTTCTTTTCCAAAGCATCGATGTTTCACTCTCCACAGGACACGTAAGCTGCTCCGCAGATGTCACAGATCTTCTGAAGCTCACGACCTCAACCGGTCATATTCGTATCAGCGGCATAACGGCGGGCTCGATGGATCTCAAGGTATCGACGGGCGACGTGAGCGTCCGATCGACTACCGTAACCGATCTGATCGCCGTAAAGGTGAGCACGGGAGACCTCAATTTTTCAGGCGTTCGCTGCGTGAATCTCGTTTCAAACGGTTCGACGGGTGAAGCAGAGCTTGAGGACGTGATCGCGACCGGGCTCCTCCAGCTCGAACGAAGCACGGGCGACGTCGAGCTTAACGAATGCGACGCGGGCAAAATTTTTATCAAGACCGACACGGGCGACGTGAAAGGAACCCTCCTCTCCGGCAAGGTCTTTATCACGAGGACCGACACGGGGCGGGTCCGTGTTCCCGAAACGACGGAAGGCGGAACCTGCGCTGTCACCACGGACACGGGCAATATCAGGTTCGAGATCGTTCCGTACTGATCCCGAACAGCAAAACCACCCGTATGCCGATCTTCGGCTTACGGGTGGTTTCCTTTTTTGTCATTCAAGCTTTAAGAGAAGCGCGTCGCGCTCGGCGTCGTCGCTCGTATTCCCCGAATTGTCGGTACGGAACTGCAGGCGGTAGAGCTTCTCGTAGATCCCCTTCTCTTCTATCAAGGCATCGTGCGTGCCCTGCTCGACGATGTGTCCGTCGGACACCACGGCGATCTCGTCTGCATTCTTGACCGTCGAGAGGCGGTGTGCGACGACGATCGTCGTCCGTCCCTTGCAGAGCTCGTCGAGTGCTTTCTGGATCAGGATCTCGGTCGTGTTATCGAGTGCGCTCGTCGCCTCGTCGAGGATCAGGATCGGCGGGTTCTTGAGGAAAACGCGCGCGATCGAGAGCCGCTGCTTCTGCCCGCCCGAAAGGCGGACTCCTCGTTCCCCGATCACCGTATCATAGCCCTCGGGAAGAGTCATGATATATTCGTGGATGTTGGCGCGCTTCGCCGCCTCCACGACCTCCTCCTCAGAGGCATCGAGCCGTCCGTAAAGGATATTGTCGCGGATCGAGGCGTTGAAGAGATAGATATCCTGCTGTACGATGCCGACGTTGCGGCGCAGGGATTCGTTCGTAAAGGAACGGATGTCCTTCCCGTCGATCAGGATCTCACCCGCGCTGATCTCGTAAAAATGCGGGATCAGGTGGCAGATCGTCGTCTTACCGCCGCCGGACGGTCCGACAAGTGCAAAGGTCTTGCCCTTCTCCACGGTAAAGCTTACGTTGTTCAGCACGGTTTTATTGGCATCGTAGGCGTGCGTAACGTTGCGGAATTCGATCCGCCCCTCGAGCACACCCGCCTCGGTCGCATTCGAATCGTCCCGCTCGGGCTCTGCGTCCATGATCTGAATGAAGCGCTCAAAGCCCGTCACGCCGTTCTGATATTGCTCCATAAAGTTGATAAGCGTCATCACGGGGGAAATGAAAAGTCCTACCGATACGATGAAGGTCGAGTAGTCGCCAAGCGAGATGACGTCGTTGAAGAGAAACATTCCGCCCGCAATCAGGACGACGACGTTGAAGACGTTCGTGACAAACTCGGTGCCCGAATGGAACTGTCCCATTGCGCAGTACGCTTGCATTCTCGACCGAACGAATGCCTCGTTCCCTTTTTCGAACTTTTCCTGCTCCTTCTCGGCATTCGTGAACGCCTTCGTCACGCGAATACCCGAGATGCTGCTTTCGAGCGACGCGTTGATCTCAGCACTCGACTCGCGGCTACGAAGAAACGCATTGCGCATCTTCTTCCGAAGGACGAACGAAATGAGAAGCAGAAACGGCACGCAGGCGAAGACGATCAGCGTAAGCGTGAAATTGATGCTCGACAGATAGATGAACGAAACAACGATCGAGATCGACGAGATCAAAAAATTCTCGGGGCCGTGGTGCGCGAGCTCACTGATCTCCATCAGGTCGTTCGTCATACGCGACATAATTTTACCCGTTTCGTTTCCGTCGTAAAAGCTGTACGGAAGCTTTTCGAGGTGCGCGAACATATCCGATCGCATCTGTGCCTGCATCCGCACGCCCATAACGTGACCGTAATACTGAATGAAGAAATTCAGCAGCATCCGCACGAGATAGATCCCGAGAAGCCCGAGCCCGAACAGCACGATCTTTCCGTATTCCCGATTCGGGAACAGATCGTTCAGCATCGTGCGCGTCATAATGGGATAGACGATCCCGATCAGTGCCACAAGCAACGAAGCCAGCATATCGAGTGTGAAGATCAGCTTATGGGGCTTATAGTAAGCAAAAAACCGTTTTAACATAGCCTATTCTTTCTTTCATAAAACTGTAACGCTATTATACCACAAGCCCCGTGACTTGTCAACAAGTGGAAACGCGCACGAAAATCAACAAAAGTAAGAACCGCACTCGTAAAACGAGTGCGGTTCGTGTCTGAACGAAATTATTCTGCAGACTCGGTGGTGGTCTCCTCAACCTTAGCGGTCTCGGTCTCCTCTACCTTTGCCTCTTTCTTAACTTCCTTCTTGCTCTTCGGAGCGTCCTCTGCAACGTAATCAACGAGTCTGAGGATCGCCATCTCAGCTCCGTCGCCGCGGCGCGGGCCAAGCTTGAAGATCTGCGTGTATCCGCCTTTGCGGTCTACGTACTGGCTAGCGTAGGTGCCGAATACCTTCTCATAAGCCTTCTTGGTGGTGATAAAAGCACGAGCCTGACGGCGGTATGCGATTGCAGCTGCCTTGTTGCCTTCAGCGGTTGCAACGCCTGCCTTCTTGCCGAGCGTAATCATTTTTTCTGCGATGGAACGGACTTCCTTTGCACGCGTCACGGTCGTTTCGATCTGACCGTTTTCAAGGAGCAAAGTAACCATACCGCGAAGCATTGCTTTTCTCGCTGCGGTAGGTCTGCCGAGTTTTCTGGTTCCGGGCATTGTGATTCCCTCCTTATAGAAATTATACCTTAATTTGAAGCTACGGTCGGATTATTCCTCGGGTCTCTTGAGGTCAAGGCCGAGCGAATGCAGCTTCGCGATCACTTCTTCGAGCGACTTCTTGCCGAGGTTACGGACCTTGATCATGTCCTCCTCGGTACGATTCGTCAGATCTTCGACGGTATCGATGCCTGCACGCTTCAAGCAGTTGAAGCTACGGACAGACATCTCAAGCTCCTCAATGGTCATCTCAAGAACCTTTTCCTTGACGGCTACGTCGGATTCAACCATGATCTGTGCCTTGCTTGCGTCCTCAGAGAGGTCTACAAACAGGTTGAGATGCTCGTTGAGAATCTTGGCACCGAGCGAAATCGCTTCCTTTGCCGAAATGGTACCGTTGGTAGCCACTTCAACCGTCAGCTTGTCGTAATCGGTGTTGTCACCGACACGGGTATTCTCCACGTTGTAGCTGACACTGTAAACGGGAGTATAAATAGAATCGGTATAGATCGTACCGATCGAAGCGGAAACATTTGCTCCCAGCAGATTGCTGTGCAGCTTCTTGTTACGTTCCTGCGACACGTAGCCGTGTCCCTGATCGAACGTCAGCTCCATGTAAAATCTTTCACCATCGCCGAGCGTTGCAATGTGGTGATCGGGATTCAGAATCTCGATATCTGCATCCTGCTTAATATCACCTGCGGTGATAACCTGAGGACCGGTCACATCGATCACGCAGGTCTTCGGCATATTGCCATAAACCTTCGCGGTGATTCCCTTTACGTTCAGAACGATCTCCGTTACGTCCTCCTTAACACCGGGGACGGTGGAGAATTCGTGCAGAACGCCGTCGATCTTAATGCTGACCACAGCGTATCCGGGCATCGAACTCATCAGAATTCTACGCAGGGAGTTGCCGAGCGTAATGCCGAAGCCACGCTCAAGGGGCTCAACGATAAATCTTCCGCATCTGCCGTCGTCACTTGTTTCGACGACCGAGATGTTGGGGCGCTCAATCTCAATCATTCCTATAATACCCTCCTGTAATCGTTTTGATCGCGTCCTCGTAAAACTATGAGGAACACGGGTCTTGTTGAAATTTCCTCGACGGAAATATACGTACTAGTCCTTCGGTTTCGGAAAAAAACTGCTGTGTAAGCTCCAAAGCAACAACCGAAACCGAACACGGGTATTACTTGGAATAAAGCTCGACGATCATCTGCTCGTCTACTTCGTAGTCGAGATCTTCTCTTGCGGGAAGTGCGATCATCTTTGCCGAAAGAGCTTCCTTGTTGACCTCAAGCCACTTTGCAGGGATCTTGGTCTGAAGCGCTTCAGCGAGTGCCTTGCACTGAGCGGAGGAGCGGAAGTTCTCCTTAACAGCGATCACGTCGCCGACCTTGACCATCATCGAAGGAATGTTTGCCTTCTTGCCGTTGATGGTGAAGTGGTTGTGCGTAACGAGCTGTCTTGCCTCACGGCGGGTAGAAGCCATGCCCATTCTCCAAACGACGTTGTCAAGACGGCATTCGAGGATCTGGAGCAGGTTCTCACCGGTAACGCCCTCTTTTCTCTCAGCGAGCTCGTAGTAGTGATAGAACTGCTTCTCGAGAACGCCGTAGATGAACTTTACCTTCTGCTTTTCCTTCAGCTGTGCGCCGTAGCCCGAGAGCTTCTTTCTCTGCTTTGCGCCGCCGGGTTTTCTGTTCGATTCCTTATCGTATCCGAGGACTGCAGGGCTGATACCCAGCGTTCTGCATCTCTTCAGAATAGGACTGCGATTAACTGCCATGTTCGTTTTCCTCCTTTAGAAGATCAAACGCGTCTGCGCTTGGGGGGACGGCATCCATTGTGAGGAATGGGCGTTACGTCCTTGATCATCGTAATTCTGAGTCCGACGGTCTCGAGTGCGCGAATCGCGGATTCACGTCCGGAGCCGGGGCCCTTTACGAATACTTCAACAGTTTCAAGTCCCTGATCCTTAGCAACTTTGCCTGCTGCCTCTGCTGCCGACTGTGCCGCGAAGGGGGTGGACTTACGGGAGCCCTTGAAGCCGAGCTCACCTGCAGATGCCCACGAAATTGCATTTCCGTTTGCATCGGTGATGGTTACGATGGTATTGTTGAAGGTTGCCTGAATATGCACCTGACCGTTGGTAACGGATCTCTTTTCTCTGCGCTTCTTGACAACTCTCTTATTGCTTGCAGCCTTTGCCATAATTCGTAGCCCTCCTTATTTCTTCTTATTCGCGATGGTCTTCGCGGGACCTTTTCTGGTTCTTGCGTTGGTCTTGGTTCTCTGACCTCTTACGGGCAGACCTTTTCTGTGTCTGATTCCCCGGTAGCAATTGAGCTCGACCATTCTCTTGATGTTCATCGACACCTCGCGACGGAGATCACCCTCTACGGTGTAGGAGTTTTCGATTTCGTCACGAAGCTTAGCAACCTCATCCTCGGTCAGATCCTTTGCGCGAACGTCGGGGCTAATCCCGGTCTTTGCAAGGATGTCGTTTG
This sequence comes from Eubacteriales bacterium, assembly GCA_045533845.1. GTDB lineage: Bacteria > Bacillota > Clostridia > Oscillospirales > CAG-272 > JAZNOQ01. The sequence goes on from JAZSIN010000191.1 coordinate 9,895, forward strand.
CGCTCTTGCGGCCAATACCGTAAATGTAGGTAAGAGCGATCTCAATGCGCTTGTTGTTCGGAATATCAACACCAGCTATACGAGCCATTCTTTTTTCACCTCTCTGTAAAGATGTATGCAAAAATTATCCGTGAATTGTGATCAACCCTGCTTCTGCTTGTGCTTCGGGTTCTCACAAATCACCATAACCTTGCCTTTTCTCTTGATGATCTTGCACTTATCGCAGATCTTCTTGACGGATGGTTTAACCTTCATTGTTATTATACCATACCTTTCTGTTTTGGTGTTTGTTCACACTTTGTGTGACTCTTTGGTGGAGTGCCTCAAGCTTCCCTTGAGACAGCGGTCATTTTGCTCTCCAGGTAATGCGTCCCTTGTCGAGGTCGTATACCGATACCTCAACCGTTACGCGGTCACCGGGAAGAATCCTGATATAGTTCATACGAAGCTTGCCCGAAATACGAGCCGTAACGATGTGCTCATTCGGAAGCTTCACCTTGAAGGTCGCGTTCGGCAGAGCCTCAACAACGACACCTTCAAATTCGATTGCGTCCTTAGGCAGAATAATCCCTCCGTTTCTCTGTCAGAAATTTTCTGTCGCCGTGTCAGAACGTATCATCCACAAGCGTCGTGATCAACACACCCTCGCTCGTTACTGCGACGGTATTCTCGTAATGAGCCGACAAGCTTCGGTCGACGGTCTTGACCGTCCAGCCGTCCGACAACTCATATACCTCGGGTGCGCCGATATTGACCATAGGTTCAATGGCGAGTGTCATGCCATTGCAGATACGGACACCCCTGCCCGGCGTTCCGTAATTTGGGACGTCCGGCGATTCGTGTAGCGCATGGCCGATCCCGTGTCCGATATATTTACGGAAGTCGGAGGCCAAGCGGTCTTAGGAAGACAAATTGGAGTAGCAACTCCTT
>JAZSIN010000094.1:0-3384 GCA_045533845.1 Eubacteriales bacterium
GGACCTGCTCACGACCGGTTATTTCGAGTGTGAGCTGAAGAAGGGCGAAAGCATCATCTTCTCGGCATCGCTCGACGAGATGAGATCGGGCAAGGAGATTCAGGAGCAGTTCGAGCAGTCGATTGCCTGCCGTACCCACAAGGTTGATTTCATCAGCTGCCTGGAGCATGCTGCCTGCTTACGGAGGCGCTCGCGGCGGTGGAAAATCGTGGGCGCTTCGCCGTAAGCTCGTCGGACTTGCTCTCGTGTACCCCGGCATTCGCTGTCTTTTGATCCGCAGAAGCTTTCCCGAGCTGAGAGGAAACCATCTGTTACCCTTTTTAAGGGAATACGGTGCCCTGGTGACCTATCGGGAAAGCAAAAAGCTCCTCGTCTTCGAGAACGGAAGCACGATCGAGCTCGGTTACTGTGCGGATGACGGGGATGCACTTCGGTATCAGGGTCAGGAGTACGACGTGATCGCAATAGACGAGGCAACGCAGCTGAGCGAATTCAGATTTTCGATCTTTAAGGCCTGTCTGCGCGGTACGGGCGACTTCCCGAGACGGATGTACCTGACGTGTAACCCCGGCGGTATCGGTCACGCGTGGGTGAAGCGACTCTTCATCGACCGCGACTACCGCGCGGGAGAACGGGCGGAGGACTACGCCTTCATTCCCGCGAGCGTTTACGACAACGTCGCCCTGCTAAAAAAGGACGCGGGATACGTCTCGATGCTCGAGAGCCTGCCGAGCGGAATGCGCGACGCGTGGCTGTACGGCAGGTGGGACGTCTTCGAGGGGCAGTTCTTTCCCGAATTCTCCGAGGAGCGGCACGTCGCTCGTCCCGACGAGATCCCGCGCGCGCTTCGCCTCTTCGTCGCCTTCGACTACGGCTTCGATATGCTGTCTGCGCTCCTTTGCGGGGTCGACCGAGGCGGTACGCTTTACGTCATCGGGGAGACCGCGCAGTCGGGACTCATCCTCTCCGACGCCGCGCGGGCGGTCGCCGCGCTTTGTGCGGGTCAACGCGTCGAGTACGCCGTCGCATCCCCCGACCTCTGGAACCGTCGGCAGGACAGCGGCAAAAGCGGCTTCGAGATCATGCAGGCGGTGCGCGGGATGCCGCCGATGCGCCCTGCCGACGACAGACGGATCCCCGGCTGGCGACTTCTGCGCGAATATCTCGCGGGAGGTGACGACCGCGGGACGGACGGAGGTGGAAAGCCCCGCCTCATCGTTTCGAGCGTCTGCCGTGAGCTCATCCGCTGTCTCCCCCTCCTTCTTTATGACGGGACGCGGAAGGAGGACGCATCGGGCGAGCCCCATTCGGTCACGCACGCCCCCGAGGCGCTCCGCTACGCCGTGATGAGCCGTGCGCAGGCGCCCGAGCCCGAAGCTGCTCCGCTTCCATTCACCTTTCGGAAGCGGAAGGAGGACGACTATTTTTACGGATAGCGGAAACACCGTTAGGTATCTGAAAGGAGAAACAGTATGACAAGAAGATCGAGGGAACAGGTTCGTCCCTCTGTCCGCGTCACCGCATTCCCGACGATCGACCGTGAGAAGCGGTACGACGGCGAACGGGCGGCGACCGAAATGGTAAATTTCAGAAAAAAGGGAGACGGCAGCATCGAAAAGCGCTGCGGTTACTCTGCGAGCCCTCCGTTTCCCGAAGCGCCGCGTGCGGTCTATACGGGCTTCTACGGCGGAAAAAGTGAGCTTTACCTCCTTGCGGGGAGGACGGTCTACCGTCGCTTTTACGACGACGAGTACGGCTACGTCTCCGCGGGACAGGTGAAGAGTGAGATCGGGGACGCCGCCTTTGTCGAGCTCGGGGACGGGCTCTGGCTCTTCGACGGCGACGACGTCTATCTCCTGTCGGGGGAGGGGAGATTCGAGTCGATCGAGGGCTACATCCCGCTTTACGGAAAGGATTGGGACCCGCTCCTGCAGGGAGACGTCTACGAGTCCGAGAACTATCTGACGCCCCGCGTCCGCATCCGTTTTTTGAATCCGCAGGCGGAGAGAACGGTCTACTTCGGACGTCGCGTCGCGTCGATCCACAGAGTATGGCTCGACGGCGAGGAGATCGACCGAAACGATGTCGAGCTCGTGAACACGGGCGGCGGTGCGACCGCGGAGGTCTTCCGATCCGTGCGGGTGATCGAGCTTCTCGTTACCCTTGACACGGAGGACGAGCGGAGAACGGTGACGTCTGCGCGCCGCGCGACCGTTTACGGCGGTGCGGAGGACAACCGCCTCCTTCTTTGGGACGCCGAGGACAAAAACGTCTTTTACGCCTCGACGGCGGTCTCGGGGAGAGACGCGAGGCGCTCAGACGCGCTCGGTGACACGACGGGCGGCGCGCTCTATTTCCCGAAAAGCGCCGAGCACTACCGTCTCGACGCGCCGATCACGGCGACCTGTCGCTTTTTCGACCGTCTTCTGATCTTCACCCCGTCGGGGACGTGGGCGGCGGAATACACGGGCGGCAGGCTTTCGGTCGCGTCGGTGCATACGAGCGTCGGATGTGACGAGAAGGACTGCGCGGTCCTCGCGGGGGACGCGCCCGTATCGCTCTCGGGTGGACACCTCTTTCGCTGGAATGCCCGCGCGTCGGTGCAGAGGGAATGCACGGCGGAGCGGATCTCCGGACCGATCTCGGAGCAGATGCGCGGACTTTCCTCGGGACAGGTGCTGATGCAGTATTACCCCGCGCGATCGGAGCTGTGGATCGCGGAGCGGGAAAGCACTGACGGCAGGGTGCTCGTTTACAGCACCGAATCGGAGGGCTTTTACACCTACGAGGGGATCTTTTGTGACCGCCTCGTTCCCTCGGGCGGCGATCCCGTCTTTACGCGCGGCAGGGCGGTCTACGCGCTTTCCGAGGACTGCACGAAGGACGAGGGGCGGGAGATCCGCGCCTATTACAGAAGCGGCTGGATCGATTTCGGTCTTCCCGAGCGGAAGAAGCGCCTCGTCGGCATCTCGCTTTTCGCGGATCCCGATGGCGATCCCCTTACCGTATGCGTCGAGGGGGAGAATGGACGCGTCTCGGCGGTTGACCTTTACGGCGAGGACGAGATCACGCCTGCACTCTATTACAGGCGTATGAATATCGGGCGCCTCCGATCCCTTCGCTACGGATTCGAGACGGTCGGGGAGGGGAGACCGAGTGTTTCCTCGCTCGTCCTTCGCGCACGATAACAAAGACAAGGAGAAACACGATGAATGAGCATAAACGCCTGCCCTTCGCCTGGCGACAGTACGAACGGGGCAGGGAGTATAAGGAACGGATCGGGCTGTACGAGCGCGTCGCGGAGAACGAGCGCTTTTACCGCGGCGATCAATGGCACGGGAGTGCGCACGCGGCGCTCCCGAAGCCGGTATTCAACGTCGTACG
>JAZSIN010000228.1:0-10205 GCA_045533845.1 Eubacteriales bacterium
CGCGTCGAATGTTGAAAGGATGGGGCTTACGAACGTTTGCGTGACGAATCTTGACACGGAAGTGCTCGCGAGGCAGTATGCGAACGTGTTCGACCTTGTCGTGTGCGATGCACCCTGCTCGGGTGAGGGAATGTTCCGAAAGAACGACCGCGCGATCCTTGAGTGGAACGAGGGAAATGTCAGAATGTGTGCCGAGCGCCAGCGGGATATCCTCTCGAATGGGGCGAAATGTGTCGCTCCGGGCGGCTATCTCCTTTACTCGACCTGTACTTACTCGCTTGAAGAAAACGAGGCGATCGTTTCGGCATTTCTTTCGGAGCATCCCGATTTCGCGCTTACTTCCTGCGCGGATGCGGTCGCCATGTGTACGTCGGACGGCGTTACCGAGGGCTTTGGCGCGGAATATGCGCTCTGCCGCCGCTTTTATCCTCACGTTTCGAAGGGAGAGGGGCAGTTTGCGGCGCTCCTTCACCGATCGGAGGACGCGCGTGCGGAGAAGCACAGCGTGAAGGATGACGGTTTTACGCGTCCGTCGAAAGAGGAAAAAGCTGCGATCGAGGACTTTCTTAGGGAAACGCTCGGGCACACGCTCCCCGCGATCTCCGTACGGGGCGGAAACGCCGTCACGATCCCCGCGTGGGAGACGGCACCCCTTCCGTGTGTGCCGAGCGGAACGGTCGCGCTCGGTGCTGTGATCGGAGAGGTCAGAAAGGGACGGATCGTGCCGCATCACCATTTCTTCACGGCGTTCGGTACCGAAATGCAGAGTCGCGTGGTGCTTGACGCGGAGGATGAACGCGTTTTGCGTTATCTTTCGGGTGAGGAGATCGACGTGCCCGCAGATTGCAAGGGATATACGGCGGTGCTTCTCCGTGTTGGAGACGCAGCGGTGTCTCTCGGCGGCGGCAAGGCGTCGGGGGGGCGGCTGAAGAACTATTACCCGAAGGGACTTCGGATTCGATAAACGGTATCGTCGTGAGACAGCGGCGAGGGAGACGATATGAAGCTTGGAATCTATTATCATTGCTGCGATGGGCTCGACAACAGAACGCGCATTGCCCTGATGCAGAAAAACGGCTTTGAATGTACCTTTCTGCACAGCTCTTCGGAGCGGCTGTACGAGGAGGTGCGGTTTATTCGGGATGCGGGTATTACCATTGAAAGCCTGCACGCACCCTATCCGGTCGCCGGGGGAGTCGGGATCGATGACCTGTGGATCGAAGGCGAAGGGGGCGAGGATGCGCTTTCGGAGCTGTATGACTGCATTGAGAAATGCGTAAGATGTGAAGCTCCCACGCTTGTTGTGCATCCTACGTCGAGTTGGTGTCCGAATTATCCCTCTGAGATCGGACTCGAGCGCTTCCGCCGTCTTTTCGATCGGGCACGGGAATACGGTGTAACGGTCGCGTTCGAAAACGTGTGCGCCTTTGAGATCCTTTGTTATCTGCTCGGGCAGTTTCCCGAAGCGGGCTTTTGCTTTGACAGCGGGCACGAGGGACTTGAACGGACGACGATACGGCATCTGCCGCGCTTTGCTTCGCGGATCGTAGCGCTGCATCTTCACGATAATTTTCTGGTGAAACGGGATCGTCATTCGCTTCCGTATGACGGAATGCTCAGATTTGGCAGGGTCGTACGACAGCTCGCGAAAAGTCCGTATGAGGGTAGCGTGATGCTTGAGGTAAAGAAGAGCTGGAGCGGTCTGTACGATATGCTGTCTCCGGCAGGCTATTACGAACGCGCGGGACAGAAGGCGCTGTTGATCGAAAGAAAGATCGCTGCGATCCGTGCAGAGAAGAACGAATAAATATTTATGCCGCACCCTGCGACAGAAGGGAGAATATTATGAAGCTTGGGATCAGCTGGGGCTGTTATCGTGGTGTGGATAGAGAGACGCAGATCGCCCTGATGCAGAAAAACGGTTTTGAATGCACCTTTCTCGGAACCGAGTCGGAGACGCTCGACGAGGATATGAGGGCGATCCGAGGGACAGGTATTCTGGTAGAGAACCTCCACGGCCCGCTTTCGAGTGAGACCTCGAACGTCAACGACCTGTGGCGGAACAGTGAGCGGAGCGAAGAGATGATGCGCCGCCTCCTTAGTGCCGTCGAGGCGTGCGGACGGTACGAGGTCAGTACCCTCGTCGCACACGTGACAGCAGGACCGAATCCGCCCCGCCCGAATACGAGGGGGTACGAGCGCTTCTGTCGGATCTTTGAACGCGCGAAGGAGCTCGGCGTGACGATCGCGGCGGAGAACATCCGCCCCTACGGCAACCTCGCGTTCATTCTCGAGCAGTTCGAGGGCGCGGGCTTCTGCTGGGACGTCGGACACGAGGCGTACGCGAGCGAGGGACGGCAGTTTATGCCTCTCTTCGGAAAGGATCTGAAGGCAGTCCATATCCACGACAATTTCCTCGACGGCGACCACCATCTGATCCCGTACGACGGCAAGATCGACTTTGACCGCGTCGCGCGGCAGATCGCCGAGAGCCCGTACGAAGGAAGCGTGATGCTCGAGCTTATTCGTCTGGCGCATCCCATCTACGAAAAGATCACGCCCGAGGCGTATTACGAGCGCGCCGCGCGGGCGGCAGAGAGGACCCGTGACCGCATCGCGGAATATCGAAGCAGAGCTGTGTAACACGAACGAAAAGAGGAGAAAGAGAAAAATGTACAGGGACACGAATTGTAAATTACAGGCACACCGAGGCGTGGCAAGCGACGCGCCCGAGAACACGATGGCGGCGTTCCGCCTTGCCGTCGAGCAGAGATACGACATCATCGAATTCGACCCCAAATGCACAAAGGACAACGTCTGTGTCGTCCTGCACGACCGCACGCTGAACCGCACGGGTCGGATCGCGGGCGAGACGCTCGGGGAAGAGCCCGTGCAGATCGCGGATCTTACGTACGCCGAGCTTCAGAATATCGACGTCGGCTCGTGGTTTGGGCGGGGCTTTTCGGGTGAGCGCATCCCGACGCTGTCGCAGGCGCTCGACTATATGAAGAGCGTCGATATTGAAGCGAAGATCGACAACGTGGTAGAGAAATTCACCGAGGAGCAGATCGAGATGGTGTTCGACATCGTCGAGAAGCACGGAAACGGAAGGGTCGGACTGACCTGTGCGGGCCTCGGCCTCCTCCGCCGATACGCCGAGCGATTCCCGACGGCACCCCTCCACTACGACGGCCCCGTGTCAAAGGCAGTGCTTGACGAGCTTGCGACGTTCTCGAAGGGCCACGAAACCTACGTTTGGATGCGCCTTGAGAATAACCCGAAAACAGCGTGGAATAAGACGCCTCCTGCGACGGAGGAGCTCGTTTCGCTTGTGAAGGAGCACGGCTTCCTCCTCGGCATCTGGATTCTAAGAAAAAGGGACGCTCTCCTCGACGAGGCACTCGCGCTCGGCGCGGACGTGATCGAAACCACGGGCGGTATCAAGCCTTGACGAAGTAGATCTTTGATTCATCCAGGAGTGTTTATGGCTTACTTATTCGTATTTTTTTCGCTTGTTTTTCTTGAGACCAAGGGCTACCTCGGGAAAAAGACGAGCATTTGTGTGACGTGTCCCGGTGACGCGTTCCTGTTCAGTCTCGTTCGCATGCTGCTTTGCGTGGTGATCGGACTCATTCCCGTGGCGTTTGACCATGCGTGGGGCTTCCTCGCACTCGACGGCGGAATGACGGCGATCTGTCTCCTTGCGGGCGTCGTCAACGCCTTATATCTCGCGAGCTGGATCCTTGCGGTTCGAAAGAACGCGATGGTCACGGTGGACGTGATGCTGACGGTTGGCTCGATCATTCCCGCCGTGCTTTGCCGCATCTTCTTCGGGGAGGTGCTCCGCGTTCCGAAAATGATCGGCTTCGGTGCGGTCGTGCTTGCCGCCTTCATTCTGTCGGGTGGGAAGGAAAAAAAGGAAAAGCGCAACCCCCTCGTGTATATTCTCCCCGTCCTCGCGGCGGTCGGAGAGGGAATGCTGAGCTTTTCCCAGCAGCTGTATAAGCAGTATTATTGGTCGGAGAACGCGCTCTCGGGTATGGAATACCCGATGTCGGTCTATCACTTTTATACGTACGTCTTCTCGGGCGTGTTCCTTTTCCTCTTCTTCCTCGTTTACGAATGGGGCACGTCGCTTAAGCTGAGGCGGGCGGGCGTCGGGGAAGCACGTACCTCGTACCTCGCACCGTTGAAGAGGACTATTTGGTATATCGTCCTGATGGCAGTCTGCACGTTTGCTGCCGCATACTGTCAGACGATCGCGACGAGCAACTACGGAATGCCCTCGCAGGTGATGTACCCGTTGATCAAGGCGTGTTGTCTCGTGATCATTACGGTCATCGCGCGTGTCTTCTTCGGTGAGAAGATCACGCGGCGGAGCGTATTCGGGATCCTCGTTGCCCTTGTGGGTATCGTTGTGATCAACGCGTTCTGAATTGCTCCGAAAAACAAAGAAGTGCCGTCTCACAGGCGTGAGACGGCACTTCTTTTATGATTGTAGCGGTCGGTGTTATTTTCCGTCGGTAATGTCATAGGGATGATCGTAGACGTCGCCCGTAAACGGATCGATCTCGATGCTGTTTATTACGGAGTGAACGAGTCCGTTTGGTTTGCGTAGGCGCAGTACGACGCAGTAGTCACCGTTGTTCTCGAAAAGGAGGAAAAGGTGGTATTCGAGACCGGTCGCGGAGTCGATCTCTCCCGATCTGACTCCGTAGTATTCGGTGGCAATCTCAAGGGCATCGTAACGGGAATATGCGTATTGCCAGGACGGGGAGAAGGACGTGAACGTAACGGGCGTCGCAGGATGCTCCTCCCGATACTTCATCAGTGTCTCCACCGTTACCGATTCTTCGCCGACGTAATACTTGTATCGGTACCGCGTCGGCGCCCCGATCGAAACCTCCTTCCAAAGAAGGGTGGTTTGCATTTCTGATCCCGTAAAGGAGATTTTCGATACACCGTGGTGATGCTCCTCGTATTTTGTGTCGTGCCATTCGTAAGAGCCGTCGCGGTTCAGGGAGTAAACCTTCGTTTCGTTAAGCCGATAAGCGTACACCACTCCTTCGTAGTATCGGAGGAGCGTGATGTATCCGCAATTGATCGCGAGCTCGCTTGAGCCGTCTCCGTCCAGATCTATATATGCATAGCTGAGCTGATCGCATTCGCGAAGCGGGACGCCATTGTACGTGGAGGGAAGGGTTTTCAGAAACGTTATCTTCTTGTAGTCGGTGTCGTATACCGTAATGAGATCGTCCAGCACCGCCTCGTACGTTTCCGTTACGATCTCGTTTTCGGTAAAGAGCGGCACGAACGTCAGTCCTGCGTGATCCCGCGTAACTGCCGTTCCCGACTGCCCCATGTATCCTGCATGCTGATCAAGCAGGGAATAATATTCTTCTCTCGTGACGTAAATGCGGGTGTCGTTGACAATCTTACAGTACACGTTCGGGTATCCTTTTCCGCTTTCGTTGTCGGTCATATAGAGGCCGATCTCAAGCTTAAGCTCCGCGCCGCCGCGCGCGATGCTGTGGACCGTGTGATTAGAGTTTTCATAGGTCCCCGTGTGGATAGATCCGTTTCCGTCGATCCATATTTTGTCGTGGGGGTAATTGCTTTTCAGTAATACGGGACGCCCGTTATCCTTTGAAAAGATCGCGAAGACCGTATAGTCGCTGTTCAGAAGCACGAGCTCCGTAGTGCCGTCTCCGTTCAGATCCTTTTCCGCGTATCCGCAGCAGAGCTTGTAGTGAGGAGAAAGGAAGGGCGTGTAGAGCTCGGTGGGAAGGGCGTTGTAAGCGGCGGGAAGCAGCTTTGAAAGGATCTCCTTGTCGCCGTCCCCAACGAGGCGATTTTCAAGCGCGGTCACGAGCTGCTTATTGCCGTAAGCGCCGTGCTGATGGACGCTGAGGATGCTTCGGTACAGATCGAGAATGCCCTCGTAATCGGAAAGATCAAGCATAGGCTCGGCGGGCGGACGCGAGGGATCGAGGGTGTCGGATGCTCCGAGGGTGGAGGACTCCTCCTCCACCCCCTCAGTGGTTTCTTCGGGCTTTTCGGGGAATTTATCGTTCAGTCTGCAGGAAAATAGCGACAGGATCAGAGGAATGCAAAGGAGAAGGGAAAGGCGTTTTTTCATAGAGATCCTCCGTAATATTTGTTGATATACTCATTATATCACGAAGAAAAAAATCGTGTCAAGAGCAAGTAAACATATTTACTTATAAACTTTTTGTGAATGAAAAAGCAGAGGACTTGCCTCTGCTTTTTCATATAACGGGAACGCGTGTCACGCATCGTAGCGGTAGAGCTTCGCGCTGTAGAGGGCGGTGATCTTCTCCGGGGAATCGTCATAAAAAACGGTAATGAAGAGGTCGCCCGGGAGAGAAAATTCCGCCGCGGTACTCAGGTGGGTGTGCCTGTACGCGTTGCTGTTCAGCTTCACGCACTTGCCGCTTTCGAACTGAAAAATATGCTCACAGCTGATCTCACGGGACAGGAACGGCCTTTTGAGATCGAAATTCAGCAGGAAGAGCCACGGATTCAGCTTGTTATCCTCGACCCACATCAGTCGCTCCTCCCTGACCGTGAATTCGCCCCGCTGCGCCTTTCCCATTGTCCGAAGTCCTTTTATGAAGAAGAAGGCACAGCCCGTAGTGAGAAGAAGGGCAAAGACACCGCACAGGATCATGCCGATCCCCGAGGGTGCGACCGTTTCAAGGAGGAGAAATAGTCCGAGAAACATTAGCCCGACGAGCAGTGCCGTGACCGATCCGACGATCGTCCGCGTCGCGTCTTTCTTAAGTCTTTTATAGACGTCTGCACGTGTTAATCCTGTTCTTCCGTCCTGTTTCATCGTGACCTCCCGTGGGGGCTGAAATATGGCTCCTTTATTTTAGCACGGTGGAGGGGGAAAGTCAAGGGAAAGTAAAAAAGTTTACTAACCCGACTCGGCGATACTCTTTGTATAGAAAACCATAAACAATTTGAAAATACAAGGGGCTTTTGTAAATATAAATGGGTATGGAAAATGTTTGGGCAATATGGATGAAATGCGGATATTTCGTCGAAAAGAAAAAGGATTCCCTTAAGGGAGGTCAAGGCCCCCCTTGACTTTTTCGAATAATGGTGATATAATCGTCCAGATAGCTGATTTCAAGGAGGTATTAAATATGGAATGGCTAAAAAACACGCTCGATATTATAGTTTCTTGGGCAACACATACAGGACTAAGACTACTTATAGCACTTCTTCTTATGTTTGTTTCGTTCAAGATAATCAACTGGGCTGCTAAAAGAATCATAAAGAATGGTGAGAAAAAGCAGCTCGATAAAACGGTTGTAACGACTCTTTCGTATCTCGTTAAGATCGGCGGCAAAGTGATTGTTACGGTTTGTCTTATCGGTTTCGTTGGCATTGATACGAGTGCTATTACGGCACTGATTGCATCTATGGGTGTTTGTATCGGACTTGCAGTAAACGGTGCGGTGTCAAATATCGCAGGAGGAGTTCTGATACTCGTTACGAGACCCTTCAAGGTGGATGATTTTATTGAAGCACAGGGTGTTTCCGGAACAGTTACAGATATCCATATGATAAGCACTAAGGTAGTTACGGGAGATAATAGGGTCGTACATATTCCCAACGGAGCGCTTGCAAACGGAAATATCATCAATTATTCCGAAAAAGAGCTTCGACGTGTTGACTTTAGCTTTTCGATTGCATACGATGCTGATTTTAACAAAGCAAGATCTGTCGTTGAAGATATTCTTAAGTCTCACGAGCTTGTACTTGATGATCCCGCACCTTTTGTAAGAATGAGTAAGCATGCAGCTTCGTCTATTGATATAGTCGCACGTGCTTGGGTCAAATCCGGTGATTATTGGACGGTAAATTTTGACGTGCTTGAAAAAGTTAAGGCTGAATTTGATGAGAATCATATAGAGATTCCCTTTGAGCAAATTGATGTTCACGTCAAAAGCAAATAAAGCACAGGTGCTGTCGCATTAAGAAGCAGAAGGTCTGCTATCGGGTGCTGAACAAAGAAAATCAGCAGCGCTGACAGCGATCGTTGGCTGTCGCCCCCGATAATTGGGGGCGGCAAGCACGCGGGAAGCAATTTGAGCGGCTTCACTTTCGGGCGGCTTGCAGAAGCTTCTGCGAGCTTCTCATCCGCATAGAAAAAGGCAGGTCATATAACCTGCCTTTTTCTATGCGGGTAAAAGGACTTGAACCTTCACCGAGTTGCCCCGACTAGAACCTGATGGTAACGTCACCTCGGTGAAAGGTTTTTTCGCACTCTCTTTTATATCATTTCTAGTATAGCATAAAAGTCGAGAAAAATCAAGTATTTACATACTTTTCATTACTTTACTCTTTATCCTCATAAAAGCAAGTGTGACACAAGCCATCAATGATATATTTGTGCGGGAACTTCTTGCCACACGAAGGGCATATGGATCCACGTGAATTGTCTACCATACACCGTTCACATATAGGATTGTCTTGGTAATCGAAATATGATGCTACCATACCAATGATTTTTCCGCACTCATAACAATATACTATGTTTGGTTCTTCACTTTGGGAATTTGATATTTCCTCATAATCAACCATTGTTTCATCACTTAAGTCTAAGAAATTATATTTTCTATCAGCGATAATTTTTATAAATTCGAATGATTCTCCTCCGTCGATAATTTCACAAACGACAATTAAATCTTCATAACAAGAATGTTTTTCTTTCCAAGTGACATATTCCTCAATGAGATAGCGTCCTTCTTCTTTGTCATAATACGAGCGGTCTTCATCGCGGTGAGTTATATCAACGGATACATTATATTCAACACCTATATGTAATAACAGTTGATTAGGCTCTTTGCCCCGTTCAATATATGATAAGTCAAAATCGACATCAAACAATTCTTTATCTTCATATTCCCATTCGGAGTAATCACTACGATCTATATCCAAATTCTCAAGATAGTAATATACATCTTCTTCGAAAAAACCATCTTGGATAAGAGTAACATAATAGTTGTCTAGTTCTGTTTCCTCTTGAACATACTTAAAAAATTGACTTATATATTTAAAACAGCAAAAATTCGCATCCCCATCGAATGCCTTTCTAAAACCATCATCATCCGAAACAATACATATCGTTTCCTTATTATCCTTTTGATAATTACGAATAGCATTAATCATTATTGCATCCTTAAATTCAAAAGGTTTCTGGTTTTCAAAAGGTGGCCGCTGTTGAAAATAATCATCCATTAATTTTTCTGCATCTAATGGGTTAAGGGATATACTCTCTACACCTGCCAATTCTAATAGTTCACGTAACTTGTTTTTTCTATTTTCTATAAAATCTGTTGCTGATATTTCTGCTATTGATAAATCTTCTGCTATGTTAAAGCTTTGCAAATTCTTTCTTATAGCACGATTATAGACAACAATTTCCTTTGTCACATCTTCGTCCATGCGACGAAATACTTCTTCCACAGTGGCATTAGTGTATAACAGTTTTACTATACCATTATGTATATAATTTTTTAGTGTTTCAAATTTTCCTCGATCAAAGACAAATTTTGCGCCGTAATAAACATTAGTATCTAAATATACAACCATAATTTTACCAGCTTTCCTATCGAATGATTTATTATACCATATTTAGCTACTTATTTCAATATTAAATCAAAATTGGGTTGAAAAGAATCGAAAAGAGTGGTATAATCTAAGATAAGCAAAATTATAAAAAACGAGGTGTAGCTATGAAGCGAGATATGGATTTATTAAGGAAAATCCTTTTTTACATTGAGGAAAATTATGTGGCAGGTGGTAGCTATATTTCAGTAAATATTGATGGTTATACAGAAGGCGAAATATACGAACACTGCATGTTGGCATATCAAGGCGGGTTAATTGCAGAACCATTATCGACCTCGACATTTAGTGAAAAATCGTGTATGGTTGGTAACCTTACCAACGAAGGTTTTGATTTGCTAGAAAATATAAGGCAAGATACCTTCTGGAATAAGACAAAAAAAGTCGCTACAGAGAAAGGTTTGCCTTTGATAGTTTCTACTATCAAAACAATTTCGACAGCAATAATTACAGCGACTGTTGAAGGCGTTGCAAACTCTATCATAAAAAACGGATATCAGGTTTAAATTATACAAATTAAACGATGTAAGCACATAGCGGCG
>JAZSIN010000089.1:0-2527 GCA_045533845.1 Eubacteriales bacterium
GCTTGGCCTCCGACTTGGTCACGTTTCGCTGTCTCCGCTCGGGAAGCTCCGACAAAAGCCGATCACGCTCGGCACAAAAGAGCCCGATCGCGTAGTCACAGGTGCGGAGCTGCTCCCCGCGATACCCCTTTCCGATCTCCGCGCAAAAGCTCTCCGCGATCCGTTCCCCCTCCTCGGTCATTGCGAACCGTGGTATCTCTTTTCCGATCGAATCGAAATCCTTCGGCGGGGCAACCGCCTGCCAGCCGATCCTTGAGAGGAGCGAGCGATCGCACCGCCGAAGGATCTCCGTTGTTGGAAGGGCGTAGCAATCGATCTGATTCTTCGTAAGCCTAATGAGTGCGATCCACGCGTCGAGCCGATCGATCTGTCGCATCGCGTGTCGATTCAGCGCAACCGCGCCGTACACGCCAACGGCGGTCAGAAGAAGCGCTCCGAAAAGCTTATAGAGCAGCATTTACGTCCTCCCTTCGTACGATGTCATAGGTAAAGCCGTTTTCGCTTCGCTTGATCCCAACGTAATGCGAAAATACGTTTCCCTCGTGCAAAAGCCCGATGCCCGGACGGCGGATAAGCCCTGCGGCGTCTCTCCCGTGCGCTGTCGCGAGCAGGGGAACGCCACAGTTCTGAAGCGCGAGCACCGCCCGCGCCTCCTCGACTCCGCCGATCTCATCGCATACGACGAGCTCGGCGTTGAGCGTGCGCACGGCGATCTCGATCCCGAGGGGTCGCGGATAACCCTCGAGGAGATCGACCGTGTAGCGGTCCTCTGCCGCTCGGCCGCCGCGCAGGAGGAGCTCGCCGCGGCTGTCCACGACCGCCACGCGCATCGGGTGTCTGCCGCCCGCGAGATGCTTTATCACCGCGCGG
This sequence comes from Eubacteriales bacterium, assembly GCA_045533845.1. Classification (GTDB taxonomy): domain Bacteria; phylum Bacillota; class Clostridia; order Oscillospirales; family CAG-272; genus JAZNOQ01. The sequence goes on from JAZSIN010000089.1 coordinate 871, forward strand.
AGCAGGGTCGTCTTCCCCTCCCCCGGCGGCGCATAGATAAGGATCCCCCGTCCGCTTCCCGTTTCCTTCCCGAGGAGTGCGGCGACGGGGGAGGGATCGATCGGCGGATCTCCCGGAATACGGAAGACGAGGGAGGTCGGATCATAAACGCCGATCCCCCTGCCGTTTTCGACGGCGGCTCGACCGCAGATCCCTACGCGTACGCCCCCGTCGAGGATCATATACCCCTCTCCGATCGTTTCGCTGTGTGAATAAAGTGAGCCACCCGAGATGCGTGTCAGAGTCTCGTCCATCTCCCTGCCCGAAAGCACAACCGAGAGAACGAGCGTCCCCACGCTCGTCGTGAGCGATGAGACCGTCTCGCGGCGGAGGCGGATCTCCTCCACCGTGACGCCTCCCAGGTGTGCCGTCTCCTCCCTTACTGCCCCCAGGACGCGGGCGGGAAGCATTCGCGCGAGAAATTCGGGGAGCCCCTCAGAGAAGCCCCACTGCGCCGCTCTCGCATTTTTCGGCGCACCCTGTTCGCTCGTTTCCGCTTCATACGGAGCAATAATCGACTGCATCGGCTCGTCCTCCTACAAGAACAGCCTATGACGGTGCCCGTCCGAATAGAACGCCTCACGCCGATCTCGTTTTTTGAGATTGCCGAAAATCGCGTGAAATTTTTGTGAAAACCTATTGACAAAACCCTCTTTCTGTGCTAAACTCTAAGTGTACTACGACACATAGTACACTCATAACGATTCTGATTCGAAAGGTGTTTTATATGTTTTCTTTGAACCTTTTCAATCTCATCATCGGCATCGTCTTCACGGTCTGCTATCTTTATCAATACGTCTATATGATCGTCGCCTGTTTGAAAAAGCCGAAGCGATTCCCCGAAACCGAAGCGCGTCACCGCTACGCGATCCTCATCTCGGCGCGGAACGAGTCGCGCGTGATCGGACAGCTTCTCGACAGCATCCGCGCGCAGGACTACCCCGCAGAGCTTCTCGATGCGATCGTCGTCGCGGATAACTGCACCGACGACACCGCGGAGGTCGCGAGAAAGCACGGCGCTTTCGTTTACGAGCGGAACGACGAGGAGCACGTCGGCAAGGGCTACGCGCTCGACTTCGTCTTTGACCGCATCAAGGAGGACCTCGGGGACGCCTACTACGACGCGTATCTTGTGGTCGACGCCGACAACCTGCTCGAAAAAAATTACGTCAGCGAGATGAACAAGGCGTTTTCCGCAGGTCATCGCATCGTGACGAGCTACAGGGGCTCGAAGAATTACGGTGACAATTGGATCTCCTCGGGCTACTCGCTCTGGTTTCTCAGAGAGGTCCGCCACCTCAACAGCGTCCGCTTTCTCTTCCGCACCTCCTGTGTCGTCGCGGGAACGGGCTTTCTTGTCAGCAGCGAGGTCATCCGGGAGCAGAACGGCTGGAAGCACTTCTCGATGACCGAGGACACCGAGTTCACGGCGTCACAGATGCTGAAGGGCGAAAAAATCGCCTACTGCCACGATGCAATCTTTTACGATGAGCAACCGACGAAGCTTTCGCAGTCCTGGCGGCAACGCCTCAGGTGGGCAAAGGGCTATCTGCAGGTGCTTCGACGCTACGGCGGGAAAATGCAAGTCGGAGGCCAAGCGGTCTTAGGAAGACAAATT
>JAZSIN010000246.1:0-3734 GCA_045533845.1 Eubacteriales bacterium
CCCTGAACCAGAATTACACGGAACGGTCGGTTTTGGAAGTCGATCGCCGATCACAGAAAGGAACGGTTAAAGGTTATGGGAAAAGGAACCCGCAACAGACAGCGTAATCAGCAGGCAGCTGCAGAGGACCGCTACAATCATCCCGAAAAGTATCAGAAGAAGGGAAATAAGAAGGCAAGAAAGGGTGGTCTACCTGCATGGGCGACCATTCTTTCGTTCGTGCTCATCGCAGTTATTCTGCTCGGTTCGGTCTCGCTGATTCTGATCTACGAGAACGGCGTCGTTCTCCGCACAAAGAAGGCGCTGGAGAGTGATCACTACAAGATAACGGGTACGATGATGCAGTACTACTATTACTATCAGTATCAGCAGACGTACACGCAGTACTATGAAATGGCGCTTTCTTATCTTGGTAGCGCTGATTACATCTCATATTTCGGTTGGACGTTGAAGTCGAACTTCGCGCACGACGATGAGCTGAACAACGCTTGCAAGCTCGGCACCGCCCTCAAGGACGACAAGGGCAAGGATATGAAGGACAAGAACGGCAACACGCTTTACGACAGCGTTGCGATCAACCTGCGCGGTGGCACGATCTACACCTGGTGGGACTATTTTATGGATGCTGCCATCAAGCAGGCAGAGGACGTTCTGATCTTCTGTGAGGCTGCTTACCTGAAGGGATACAAGACGGTCGAGTCTTTGAATCCTGAGGCAAAAAAGGACATCAACGAAGCGATTAAGTCGATCAAGAAGGCGGCTTCGGATGCAGGCTACTCGATGAGCGGCTACCTCACCCAGCTTTACGGCAACGGTGTTACCGAGACCGACGTTCGCAAGGCACTTGAGCTTTCCACGATCGCTTCCGAGTACAAGGCACTCGTCAATAAGCAGATCGCAGAAAAAATCACCGCAGATGACGTAAACAAGGGATACGCGGATAACAAATACAGCTACCACTATGCTGACGCGCTTTCGATCGCGATCAACCTGAACTACGATGAGATCCTCGAGAAGTACGTTGACGCACTCGGCGAGGATTACAAGGATGCAGAGTACAACGAGGCTGTCAAGAAGGCAGACCGCGAGTATTCGGTCCGTCTCGCACACCTGAAGGAGATCGCGCCGAAGTTTGCTGAGGCGAAGGAGAACGAGGCGCTTTACCGCGATCTCGTTTCCGAGATCTACGCTTATATGTACGCCTTCTCCACGCACTCCGAGAAGACCGACGGCGAGCTCGTTGTTGAGACTGTCGTGAAGGATGCGCTTGCATTCCTTAAGACGATGACCGACGAGACAAAGGTCGAGGAAAAGGATCCTCTCGCAAACCGCGTTGCTTCCCAGGTACGCGACGAGCTTGATCTCCTTATGTTCGAGGATATGAAGTACGAAAACGACGCGCTCGGTCACTGGGCGTTCAAGGCAGTTGGTCAGAAGGCAGGTAACGTTCTCGTTACGGTTACCGATATCGACGGCAAGGAGACCGTCTTCGCTTATCCTGAGCTCGAGTATGTAGATCTCGAGAAGGACGAGGATGAGAAGGACGAGGACGAGAAGGACGACGATACGACGGCAGAAGACGACAAGAAGGAAGAGGAAGACGACAAGAAGGAGGACGATAAGGACTCCGGAAAGGTCAAGAGCGAATATGAGGGTCAGAAGTACGAATTCTGTGCATACTACATGGTAAAGCCCGGCGCTCGTGACGAATACAAGTCTCTTGAGCTCGGTTTCATCATGATTCCCGTTGAGAAGCACGACCACAAAGAGGGCGAGGAGGTCGATCACGACCATATCGACGCCGAGAAGGTCTCGAAGGAATACCTTGAAGAGCTTCTGAAGAAGGAAAACCTCACGCCTGACGATTTCAAGCAGTTCGCTGAGGACAAGGGCGTCGCTCAGTACAACGTAATCGAGGAATACCTGAAGGGTGACCTTGGCTACGACGAGATCGACGAGTGGGTCTTCGCTGAGGGCTCCCGCGTCGGTAAGGGTGACGTGGTCGAGATCTACGGTGAGAACACCACCGGAGACCCGCTCTATTACGTCATCGTTTACGGCTTCTCCGAGGGCAACGAGGCGTGGTACACCGCTGTTAAGAAGGATCTCGTATCCGAGGAGTACAACTCCTGGATCGCAACCGAGACGACTGAGGGCGGCAAGAAGATCACGACTAACAAGTCGCTTCTGAAGGATATCGCAAACTAAAAAAGTCCCCCATTCGCGGCGCATCCCCGAAACGGGAGCATATCGCATGGGAAAAGCGGACACGGGAGGGACGTAGCGTCCCTCCCGTATGTTTTTTCTCAGTCCGTTTTGAAAACACGAATTCGGATCTCTACATATAATGATACAGTCGGCAAGGAAGCCGACCATTCATCTCTTTGGACATAGCTTTGAGAAAGGTTTGGTTAAAATATGGTACTCGAACCGAAACAGACGACTGTCGGATACCGTTGTCCGCATTGCGGCGCGGGCGTTCTCAGCGTAGTCGGAATGCTCAGCCTCGGTGCGGATATGCTGAAGCTGAAGTGTGACTGCGGCAAGAGCGAGATGACCCTCGTTTTTACGAAGGACGGGCTCGTACGCCTCTCGGTCCCTTGCATTCTTTGCCCGAATCCGCACACCTATACGGTGCGGAGGTCGCTCTTTTTTGAGAAGGAGCTTTTCTGTCTTCCGTGCTCCTATTCCGATCTGAACATCTGTATGATCGGAGACACGAATCTCGTGAAGGCGGAGCTTTCGCGCACCGAGCTCGAGCTTCTGCAGATCCTTGAGGAAAACGGGATCGACAGCTTCTCGTCGCTCCATCCGCTCGCAGGGGAGGGGGAGCTTCCGGATCCCGAGATCCGCGACATCGTCACCTTCGTGATCAGCGAGCTTGACGATGAGGGGAAGATCCTTTGTAAATGCGAGGCTCGTCCCGAGGAGGAAGGAAGCTACGATGTGGAGATCGCGAGCGATCACGTTCTTGTGACGTGCAAGAGATGCGGCGCATCCCGCTCGATTCCGACCGACTCCTACCTTGCGGCACACGAGTTTCTGAACTGTGACGAGCTTCGGCTCGAGTGATTGCGGCGTCCCGCGCTCGACACGAAAAAACACAAAACGAAATTTGTCACCCCGATGCGACCTTCTTCATAGAATGATAGTGTGAACCGACAAAACCCGTCGGCGGTCCCGACGGGCAGTAACGGTCCGCGAAACTATGATAAGGAGGATGCCTCTATGAACTGCCTTTGCAATCTCTTTAACGGGAACACCAGTTGCATCTGGATCGTTATTATTGCGCTGCTTCTGATTTGCAATAACGGTTGCGGCTGCGGCAACACCTACGGTAACGGCAACGGATGCGGTTGCGGCTGCTGATCCGCAGTAATTCCGTTCGGTAGCATAAGCCGACATTTCCCCCACAGCTGCTCGGATTCCCGATCGGCTGTGGGGAACCCTCTTTCTCGCTCTACTCAGTGAGAGGGGAAGAAAGGAACAGGATACATATGAAAATGAAAACAAATGAAACAAAAAAGAGGACGAGCCGTTTTTCCGCGTTTCTCGCCCGCAAAAAGATCGTGATCTCTCCGCGCCGCTATGCGATCGATGCGATGTCAGCGATGGCGCAGGGACTGTTTGCGTCCCTTCTGATCGGAACGATCCTGAAGGCGATCGGTATGATCCCCGGGCTCTCGATCCTTGCAGAGATCGGCGGCTATGCGCAGAAGTCGGAGCGTAGCCAT
>JAZSIN010000179.1:0-2679 GCA_045533845.1 Eubacteriales bacterium
CGGCCGCGTGCTTGGAAAATTGAAGAGAAAATAAGAAACGGTCGGATAACAAAAAAGAAGATGCCCTCGAAGCACTTGTGCTTCGAGGGCTCTCTTTTTGTGTCTCTTTTCTATCGTCAGTTGCTTTCCGCGGCCTCGACCGAACGAATGAGCCGCGCGAGGACGGGGGCGATGAGGCGTGCTGCGTTCTCAGCCTCGGTCTGCGAATTTGCCGCCGTGCCGATCTCGAGAAGAAGGCTGTGCGCGGCAAGGCTCTGCCCGTGATCCGACGCCTTCAGAACGGGCGGGCGACAGAGAGCGGCGCCGTCCCGATTCAGCTCCTCGGTAAGAGCAAGAGCAAGTGCAAGATTCGATTGCCAATCGTATCCCACCCCGCTTCCGACCACCGCCATCGTTTGCGCCACCGCCGCACCATTCTTCTCGGCGACCGCGCGGATCACGTTCCCATCCTCGTCGAGGACGGCGTCGCGGTGCAGGTCGATCACGTATCGGATCGAGGGATGCTCTGCGAGATACCGCCGCACGGTGGCGGCGCTTCGGTCGTACGAGCCGCTGTAGGAGCCGTTTCCGTTCTCGTCTACGTCGTGGAAATCCTTCGCGTGGAGCGTCGGGATGCCGAGCGCATTCAGCGCGTCCGCAAGCACCGCTCCGACCGAGGAGACGCCCTCCGACGCGCTTTCGGTGCGTGCAAGCTCGCCATTTCCGTCCCACGAGATCGCACCCGTTTTGCTGTACCCCTCGGTCGTGTGGGTGTGCAGGATCAGGATGAGGGGCTTCGAAAAGGTGAGAGCCGTTCCGTCCGCGCCGCTTTGGTAGCGGGACAGAAGCTCACCGAGGTCGGGTACGTACTCCGACTCGTTCAGAAGATCGGACGCGTCGCCCGACAGGTCAAGCGGGCGGAAGCCGATATGCCCTGCGGGGATCTTCCCGGGATCGAACGCGTAAAGATCGACGACCTCTCCGCCGCCGTTTCCGCTTTCTGCAGGCTCGGTCGAGTCTATGGTCGTTTCGTCTCCGTTTTCCATTTCGTGCGCACCCGCGATACAGCAGAAGACGATCGCGCCGATGACGACGACCGCTGCAAGGATCGCGCCGATTACGCGGAGGTTCAGCCTACCCTTGCGGAAGCGGACTGCCGCGCGCTCGCCCGCGCGGAGCTCCTCGGGCGTCCGTTCCTTCGGCGCTGAAGGAAGGGCTTCCCCCTTCGGTGTGAGATTCGTTTCGTTCTGTTCTTCGGACATAAAATATCCCCTCTCTCCGTTGTCGTTCGCGAAATCTTATGCGAAAAAAGAAAAAAATAGAACCGGGGCGGCGGGAGGACACCTCGGTTCTTCTTTTTTTCGTTGCTTTACGGGAGCAGATACCCCTCGAGGAGGCGGAGGGTGTTCAGGACGCCGTCAACGTGGCTTCTCTCGTAGCCGTGGCTCGCGTAGACGCCGGGGCCGATCAGTCCGTGACGAATATCGTGTCCTGCGCGGAGGGTCGCCTCAACGTCCGAGCCGTAGTGCGGATAGACGTCGACCGCGTAGTCCGCGCCCGCACGCTTTGCGGCGTCAATGAGACCGCCGACGACCTCGTACGAGTACGGTCCGCCTGAGTCCTTGGTACAGATCGAGACCATTCGCTCGGTGCAGCCGAGCCCCTGCCCGACGCATCCCATGTCGACGCTGATCGCCTCGGTCACACCCCGGGGGAGCGATGCAGAGCCGCCGTGTCCGACCTCCTCGTAGACCGTGACGTGGGCGTAGACACGTCGCGTGGGAACACGGCCTGTGTCGCGGAGGAGCTTTGCGAAGCCGAGTAGGATCGCGACCGACAGCTTGTCGTCAAGGAAGCGGCTCTTAATGTAGCCCGATTCGGTCACGCGCGAGCGCGGATCGAAGGAAACGATATCCCCGACCTCGATCCCAAGGGCTCGGGTATCGGATGCAGAATTCACATCCTCGTCGAGTACGACCTCGGTCGTGTCGAAATCCCGCTTTGTATCGCCGTACTTGCCGTTGACGTGAACCGACGCATTCGCGAGCTGAAGCGTTCCCTCGTAGACCTTTCCGCCGCGCGTGTGGACGCGGACGTTCTCGCATTCGCCGTTTTCGGCGCGCATTCCGCCGAGGGGTGTAAGACGGAGCCGACCGTTCCCCTTCACCTCAGCGACCATTCCGCCGAGGGTGTCGACGTGTGCCTCAAGGAGGAGCGCGTTCGTTTCTTCCTTGCCGCCGAGGTCAACGATCACGCCGCCCTTTTCGGTCAGCCGTGCGTCAAAGCCGAGAGAGGCGAAGGCTTCCTTCACCCATTCGGCGGCGTTTCTTGTATAGCCCGACGGGCTGTCGATCGCGAGCAGCTCGAGCGCCTTTTCGGTTGCGAATTTTGCATATCCGTATTCCATAGGTCCGTGTTCCCTTCCGATTTTTACTTTCGATGGCTTCATTATAGCAAAGATTGCGCCCGTTTACAAGAGAAAAGCGCGAGATTTTCCGGGGTTTCCGCAGAAAAACGAAAATTTTTCAAAAAATATTGAAAAAAAGCAAAAGAATTTTTCAAAAACCCCTTGCAAAATGAAAAAAAGTGTGATATAATACCGCTGTTGTCAAAACGGCCCCTTGGTCAAGCGGCTAAGACACCGCCCTCTCACGGCGGAAACAGGAGTTCGATTCTCCTAGGGGTCATAAAAGAAAAGCC
>JAZSIN010000018.1:0-11394 GCA_045533845.1 Eubacteriales bacterium
TTCCTGCTCGTTGCGGGTGCGACCGGTATGGGTAAGTCGGTCTGTATTAACTCGATCATCGTGTCCCTGATGTATAAGGCGACGCCGGACGAGGTTCGTCTCATTCTCGTCGACCCGAAGAAGGTCGAGTTTGCAATGTACCGCGATATGCCTCACCTGCTCACGCCGATCATCACCGATCCGCAGAAGGCGGCGGGTGCACTTTGCTCGGCGGTCAGCGAGATGGAAAAGCGATTCGAGCTCATCGAGCGCGTCGGCGCACGTGATATCACGGGCTACAAGAAGGTCACCGCGGGTGACCCCGATATGCCGAAGATGTGCCACATCGTCGTGATCATCGACGAGCTTGCCGACCTGATGATGACGGCGTCGAACGACGTTGAGGCAGCGATCATGAGGATCGCGCAGAAGGCGCGTGCGGCGGGCATCCACCTTATCATCGGTACGCAGAGACCATCCGTTGATGTCATTACGGGTACGATCAAGGCGAACATCCCGTCCCGAATCGCCTGCACGGTCGCGTCGCAGACCGACTCGAGAACGATCCTTGACGCGCAGGGCGCAGAGAAGCTTTGCGGACGCGGTGATATGCTGTTTGCTCCTGTCGGTGCGAACAGACCGCGCCGTGTACAGGGCTCCTTCGTCAGCGAGGATGAGGTCGTACGCGTTGTTAACTTTATGATCAACAACAACGGAACTGCACTTTACGACGAGCAGTTTATGGAGAACATCAACATTGAGGCGGAGCGATGCGCGAAGAGCAAGAAGGCTTCGAGCGAGGCTGCGATGGTCGCAGAATGTGAAGAGGATCCTAAGCTGAACGAGGCGATTGAGCTCGCGATTGAGTGCGGAAAGATCGCAACCTCTCTCCTGCAAAGACGCATCGGCGTCGGTTACGGCAGAGCGGCGAAGATCATCGACCGTATGGAGCAGCTCGGAGTCGTCAGCGCGGCGGACGGAAACAAGCCGCGGCAAGTACTTATTACGATGGAGGAATATCTCGAACGCTTCAACGGGTCGGATGAAGACGGAAGCGAAGAGGAGTAATTCTGCTCGGGAGGAACGAGAAATGGAAAATATTTTAACGGGGAAGACCCTTGTTGCGATCGGCGACTCGCTGATCTACGGAAATCTGCTCGGAAACGAGGCAACGTGGGTTAATAAGCTTGGAAAAAAGAACGGTATGACCGTATATAATCACGGCGTGAACGGAAACACGGTCGCGTGTCAAAATGTCGAGACGGAGACGCCCGCAATGTGTGTGCGGTACGCAGAGATGGAGGACGGCGCTGATTACGTCGTCGTGCTCGGCGGCGCGAACGATAAGAGACTAAACGTTCCGATCGGCGGCGACGGCAGTACGGATCCGTATACCTTTAAGGGTGCATTGAATCAGCTGATCCTCGGGCTTACCGAGAAATATCCGCGGGCGCGTATTCTCTTTATGACCAACTATAATCGTTGGCCCTCGAAGAATAAGCTCGGCTTTTCCGATATCGACTACGTCATAGCGATGGAGGAGGTCTGCCGTAAGTGGTCGATTCCGTGCTTTAACAACTACTACAACTGTGGGCTTTCCTTCCAGAATCCCGCGCACCTCCCGTGGCTTGACGAGGGACTTGTGCTCGGAAAGGAGAAGGCAAACCATCACTTCTCGGACGAGGCGTATGATTGGCTTCTTCCGCGATACGAGGCGCTTCTGAAGGCGCTTTGATCCCGCAACGATTGATTTTTGAGGTGTATTTATGAAATGTCCGTATTGCTCCTACCTTGACAGCAAGGTCATTGATTCGAGACCGAGCCCCGATGGCTCGTCGATCCGCAGACGGCGCGAGTGTCTCAGCTGTCAGCGGCGCTTTACGACCCTGGAATCGACCGAGACCAAGCAGATCATCGTTCTGAAGAAGGACGGCTCGAAGGAGCTGTTCGATCGGTCGAAGCTGCTCTCGGGACTCCTTAAGGCGTGCTACAAGCGTCCTGTGGACGCGGATGCACTTGCGATCGAGATCGAGACCGAGCTTCAGAACGGTCTTTACGGAGAGATCAGCACCCGCGAGATCGGCGAGATCGTGATGGAAAAACTCCGCCTTCTGGACGAGGTCGCATACGTGCGCTTCGCCTCGGTCTACCGTGAATTTAAGGACATCGAGACCTTTCTTGCGGCATTGAAGCTGCTCAGAACGCCGAATGGGGAGGGGAATGGGACGGACTAAACGGTTTTGTCTAAAAATGTTTACAAACCGATTCCGCGCAATCTCCCTAAAATCTATTGACAATTTTGCTATATTGTGATATCATTATCTTATAATGTGCCCGATTTTCTGCTCGGGTGGACTATTTTCTATTGAAACTCTCGAACCGTATGATGGAGGATACTTATGAAACAGATTCGGTTGATCCGACTTATTGCGCTTTTTCTTCTCGGAGCGCTCGTGCTTGGTCTTTGCTCCTGTGTAAGCAATCCCACGCTCGTGATCGGAGGAGACGACAGCTCGCAGGAGGAGACCGACCCGATTGAGGTGGGCGGAAACGGAACCTTCGAGTACAAGGTAAACGATAACGGATACTATGAGATCGTACGCTACAATCCCGTCGGGACTGAGGTAGCAGAGGTGGTGGAGATCCCCTCACGTATCGGTAAGATCTCGGTTACGAGCATTGGTGCGGACGCGTTTGCGGCTTGCACCTATGTAAAGAGTATCAAGATCCCCGACTCGATCACCTCGATCGACGACTGCGCATTCCGCGACTGCACCTATCTTGAGAGCATCGTGATCCCGGATAGTGTAACGAAGCTCGGTGACGGACTCTTCAAGGGTTGTGTTTCTCTCACCTCGGTCAAGCTTCCCACGAATTTCTCGAAGATTCCAGCACATACCTTCTCGGGCTGCACCGCGCTTACTGAGTATGTGATTTCGGAAAAGATCACCGAGATCGGAAAGGGTGCGTTCCGCGATTGCACGGGACTGACCTCCGTGACCATTCCTGCAACGGTTGAAAAGATCGGCTCGGAGGCGTACTACAATTGCTCGAGCCTCGTCTACTTTGAAATGAACGCGATGCTTGATTTCGTTCTTGAGGTTGATGAGAACGGAAACCCCGTTTACGATAAGAACGGCTACCGCGTTGTCGACGAAAAGCTTTCGACCATCGGTGAGTATATGCTCTACCGCTTCTCGCCCGATATGGATGCAGAGACGGGAATCGTTTTCGACAGAGAGAATAATCTCGGTATGCTTGCATACTACCTCTACTATGAGCTGAACGAGGCACCGCCCGAGCTTCCCGAGGAGACGACCGTCTACAGACCTGATAACTGATCAGGATCGATATAAAAAAAGGACTGCACGCTCGTGCAGTCCTTTTTTGTTAGCCTTTCGAGAGGGTCATCAGAGGCTGATGCAAGCGACGTCGCGGGCTTTGACGCACACGGTCTGTCCGAGCACGTCGAGGGTGACGTCCGCCGCCGTTTCATTGGAGAAGGCAAACATACGCTCGTCCTTGAAGCGGTATTCGGCATAGCGGACGCCTGCGGGAAGGACGAGATCTGTCTCGCATACATACCGCGCGTCCCGATCGTAGAAAAAGCGCTTGAATTCCTCCTTCAGGCGGATCAGCTTCTCGACGTGTGCACCGAATTCGGGGATCTCGGTAACGCTGACGCGGCTTCTGTAAAGGGAGACGTCGAATCGGAAGCCGTGGATGAAGGCAAAGTTGAGCTCGAGGTCGTAGTCGCCCCGACGGTCGTGGGGCTGACGGTTGGAAATAATGACCTCGGGGAAGGTGCTTCTGAAGATCTCGGGCATCAGCTGCTTCATACTGTCCTTCATGCTGTCTTTCGCCTTACTTCCTTTATCGCATCCGTGGATGTAGTCGATCTTGCACGCGGTCGAATCGGTCGTGCATTCGGTTCCGATTGCCTGCTCCTCGTTCAGCATTGCGCGGAGTCTTTCGAGATTTTCACGGCGGTAGTAGATCTCGTCATCAACGCGGGGGCCGTGCTTGTGCTTTTCGTTGAAGCAAAGCCGTACGCCGCCGCCGACCTGGTCGTAGAAGATCGAGTCGGCACCAAGCCCGAGCTTCATTTTTCCGTTTCGTTCCATCACCTGATACCAGATCTCGGATGCCTGACACGCTTCAACGAAGGTCTTGTAGCCGTATACCTGAAGCATAGTGCCCGCATTTTCGAAGCGGTAGTTGTGGATGTATTCGTTGCCGTCGATGTCCTTTTTCGCCGCCTCATCGTGATGCAGTCGGTAGAACTCGGTGTTTTTGTCGATCAGAATGCCGTTATTGTAGAGGATGACCTTGCCGCCGAGCCGCTGAACCTCCGCGATCGCGTCCTTCAGTGCCTCTTCACCGCCGAGCTCCTCGTCGATCTCGTAGTGCGGATATCCGTTGTCGAAGCGCCCCTTCCACCATCCGAAAACGAGAAGGGTATCAAGTCCGTGCTTCTTGCCGTCCAGGTAAAGACGGGGGAGATCCTTGTAGTAATAGTTGATCTCGCCAAACTGATGACGGAGAATGATCCTCTGCCAGCCCGTCATATTCTGTACCCACTCCCGAGGGGTAATGGGTTCGAAGAAGGTGCTTCTCGCAAAGGATCCGTAGATTTCGGTAGCGCCTCTCCAGTCTCCCTCGAACATGGAAACCACCATATCGCACATCTTGAGCGTCTCGCCCGTTTTCACGCAGGGGTAGTTGCAGATCGAGTTCACGAGTCGGGGCTCGCTCTCCTCTCTCGGCTGAATGCCGCTGAGCAGTACGCATGCGCGTGCTCTTTCATCGTGTCTGCCGATGTAAAGAAAGTAGTTGTCGCTCTGAACGCCGAGCCACGACATCGAAGCGCCGTGCGGATATCTTACGAGTGCTCTGATCAGAATGTGGTCGCTTGATTTATACTCGGTGTGTGCCGTTTCGAGGACCTTCCAAGGATTGTCGACGAACGTGCCGAGACCCTGCGGACGGATCAGGCGGTCGCGCTTCCGCTCACCCACCAGATGGTTCATATCAACGAAGGGATACTGAAATTCATCGAGCCGAGCCGCGTCGCGGTTTTCGATCGTGCTGCCGAAGACGAGACGGTCCTCCCGTTCTTCGACCGTGAGCGTCAGGGTGGCGTCAATGACGCGACCCGTGTCGGTCAGAAGCCCGTCGTATCGGATCGTTCTGATATTCCCCGATCTCGTAACGGTGCCGGTCTGCCGCGAGGAGCGGATCGTCATGGAGATATGATAGCCGTCGTCTGCGATGATGCGCCAGAAGTCGCCGTTCTCCGTTGAGCGAAGTGCAGTTCCCGGAAGGCTCCAGCACGCGTCTCGCGCAGTGTCGGATATGCTGAAAATAAGCTCGTTCTTTTTCATACTGTTGTGCGTCCTTTCCTGACGATGAATTGGGGTTGAAGCATCGTTCGATTTCATTATACCTGCATTTTTGTGCAAAAACAATGCATTTACCCGTCTCTTTTTTGCATTATCGGAAACAAATCGTGTTTTAGCTTCACGTAAAAATACGGGCGGGAAGCAGAGAGGAATTTTGAGAAGACCCTTGCATAATTCCACGGAATGTGCTATAATGCAAGATAAGGAAGAAAATGGCTATAAATGCCATAAACTGTAAAGCGAGGACACGGTATGAAGGTAACGCTGCAAAATCTCACGAAGGTGTTCCCGAATCGGGACAAAAAGGCGGGGAAGGACGTCGTTGCGGTAAGTGACGTTACGCTTGAGATCCCCGATGGAGAGCTGATCGGACTGCTCGGTCCGTCGGGATGCGGAAAGAGCACGATGCTGAATCTGATCTCGGGGCTTCTTTCTCCTACGGGCGGTCAGATTTTGTTCGGAGAGGACGATGTATCCGCCGTTCCGCCCGAAAAGCGCGGGGTCGGTTTGGTATTTCAGAATTACGCGCTCTATCCCCACCTTACGGTAAAGCAGAATATTCTGTTTCCTCTGCAGAATTTGCGCGGTAAGGAGAAGCTTTCAAAGTCGGAGATGGAGGAACGGATGCTGACTGCCGCTGCCCTCGTGCAGATCGATGGACTTCTTGACCGTAAGCCCTCTGAATTATCGGGCGGTCAGCAGCAGAGAGTCGCGATCGCGCGTGCGCTCGTCAAGATGCCGCGCGTGCTTCTCCTCGATGAGCCGCTGTCAAATCTTGACGCGCGACTTCGGCTTCAAACGCGCGAGGAGATCAAGCGCATCAGCGCGAGACGGGGATCACGACCGTATTCGTCACGCACGATCAGGACGAGGCGATGAGTATTTCCGATCGCATCGTGGTGATGAAGGGCGGTGTCGTACAGCAGATTGGAAGACCGCAGGAGGTCTACGACAATCCCGTAAACCTGTTCGTTGCGAAATTCCTCGGAACGCCCCCGATCAACGTATTCGAGGGCAGGATCGAAAAGGGTCGCCTTTATATCGGGGAGGATGTGATCGGAGAAGCAGCGGCGGAGGACCGCGCGGTCTATGTCGCCGTCCGTCCCGAGGGTTTCATTCCGTCGGAAAACGGAGTGCTGCACTGTGAGCTCGATGGGATCGAGGTCATGGGACGCGATATCAGCATCCTTTCGCACAACGCGGCGGCAGAGAATGAAAAGATCCGCGCGATCGTCAGCGCGGAGACTGCAGTCGACCTTTCGAAGGGAAGCGTTGCGTTCGATCTGAAGCCGAACAAGGTCTTCGTGTTCGACCGCGAGACCGAGGTCGCGCTCGACCTTTCGCTGTAAGGAGGACGTATGGAACGGAAAAGCTATAAGGCGTGGCTCTACCTTTTGCCCGCCGCGGTCTTCCTTGCCGTATTTATGATCTATCCCCTCATCGACGTTCTGATCTATTCCTTTGAGGAGGGCTACAATTCGGCGTCGCAGACCTTTTTCGGTGTCGGAGCGTACAATTATTCCTACGTCCTGCACGATCCCTATTTCCTGCAGGCGGTGAAGAATACGCTTCTGCTCGTTCTCATCACCGTGCCGATCTCGACAGGGCTCGCGCTCCTCATTTCGCTCGGGCTTGCTTCGATCAAGCCCCTCAGAAAGCTTTTTCAGACGATCTATTTTCTTCCGTACGTGACGAATACGCTCGCCGTCGGTATGGTCTTTATGGTGCTGTTTAAGCCGACCGCATACAGCGATGGTCTCGTGAATCTTTTGATCGGGGTATTCGGCGGAGAGTCGGTCGATTTCATTGAAGGACCGTACTGGGCGAAGATGCTCATTCTCTCACTTTACACGATTTGGGTGGTCATGCCCTTTAAGATCCTCGTTCTTACGAGCGCGCTCGCGTCGGTGAAGGAGGACTACTACAACGCCGCGAAGATCGACGGAACGCCACGCTTCCGCACGTTTACGAGGATCACGCTGCCGATGATCTCACCGATGCTCTATTATCTTGTGATCACGGGCTTCATCGGCGCGTTCAAGGCGTACAGTGACGCGGTGGCGCTTTTCGGAACGAATCTGAACGCCGCGGGAATGAATACGATCGTCGGCTACGTGTATGATATGCTGTACGGCAACAGCGGAGGGTATCCCTCCTATGCATCTGCGGCGGCGATCATTCTGTTCGTGATTGTGCTGACCATTACCTGTGTGAATCTCTTGGTCAGCCGTAAGCACGTCCATTACTAAGGGGAGGGAGTAACGTGAATCGAACTGTAAACGAAAACGGCGAGCTCCTTTGCCTTGAGCGCGTTGCGCGGAGGAACGGACGGATACTCAGCGCCGTCATCTATATCCTCCTCGGTGTGTGGGCACTGATTGTGCTGTTCCCGTTTTATTGGATGATCCTCACCTCGCTGAAAAGCTATGGGGAATACAGCGCGGAGTTTATTCCGAAATTCTTCACGCTCTCGCCGACCGTGCAGAATTATATCAGTGCCTTTTCCGACGTACCGCTTGCCGATTATTTTCTGAACACCCTGATCTTTACGGCGCTCACGACGGCGATTATGCTCGTCGTCACTGTCCCTGCGGCATTTGCCTTTGCGCGCCTTGAATTTAAGGGAAAGGATCTCGTCTTTACGCTCTTTCTTTCTCTTATGATGATCCCGAGTGAGCTCGTCATCATCACGAATTTCGTCACCGCGACGAACCTCGGTCTCCGCAATACCTTCGCGGGGCTCATCCTTCCGTCGGTGGCATCGGTCTTCTACATTTATCTTCTGAAGGAGAATTTCGCACAGATCCCCGATGAGCTATACTATGCCGCAAAGGTGGACGGAACCTCTGACTTCAAATATATGCTGCGCGTGATGCTTCCGATCTGTAGGCCGACTGTCGTGACGATCACGATCTTAAAGGTCATCGAGTGCTGGAATGCCTACGTTTGGCCGCGTCTCATTACCGACGACCCGCGGTATTTCCTCGTTTCGAACGGCGTTCAGGAGATCCGCGAAAACGGCTTCGGCAGAGAAAACATTCCTGCGATGATGGCGGCGGTCGTGGCGATCTCGGTGCCGTTGATTGTGCTGTTTCTGATCTTCCGTAACCGCATTATGGAGGGTGTTGCGAGAGGAGGTACGAAGGGATGATGAAACGGAGCTTGGCAATTATCCTGCTCGCGCTTCTGCTTCTTGTGGCGCTTACGGGCTGTCACGGGAAGAGGGAGACCTTAGCGTTTGAGATGCCCGAGACCTTTGACGAAGGGAGATCCTATGAGATCTCCTTCTGGGCGAAGAACGACACGAACAAGACGCAGGTCGCGATCTATGAAAAGGCGATCCGCGATTTTGAAGCGTTCTACCCAAATATCAAGGTCAATCTGAAGCTTTACACCGACTACGGAAAGATCTACAACGACGTCATCACCAACATCGCGACGGGGACGACGCCGAATGTGTGCATTACCTATCCTGACCACATCGCGACCTATCTCTCGGGAGAGCATACGGTCGTTCCGCTCGACAGGCTGATCGCGGACGAGCGATACGGGCTCGGCGGAAGCGAAGTGAAATTCGACGCGCCGACGGTGGACGAGATCATTCCCGAGTATCTCGCGGAGTGTCGTCTTCTTGGCGATTGTTACGCGCTTCCCTATATGCGCTCGACAGAGGCGTGCTACGTCAATAAGACCTACGTCGAGAAGCTCGGCTTTACGCTTCCCGAGACCCTGACGTGGGACTTTATCTGGGAGGTGTCGGAGGCGGCGACCGCGAAGGACGCGGACGGAAGGTACGTCGTGAACGGACAGAAAACGCTGATCCCGTTCATCTATAAATCGACCGACAATATGATGATCTCGTATCTGAAGCAGATGAATGCGCCCTATTCGTCGGAGAACGGCGCTGTGCAGATCTTCAATGAAACGACCGAGGAGTTCCTGTATGCGATTGCCGACCACGCGGGAAGCCGCGCGTTTTCAACCTTTGCGATCTCGGGATACCCGGCGAACTTCCTCAACAAGGGGCAGTGCATCTTCGCGATCGACTCGACCGCAGGCGCGACCTGGATGGGAAGCAATGCGCCCCTTCTCGACATCAGCGCGGATACCCTCGTGCAGTTCGAGACTGCGGTGATGACGATCCCGCAGGTCGATCCCGAGAACCCGAGGATGATCTCGCAGGGACCGTCGGTCTGCGTCTTCAACAAGGCGGACGCGGGGGAAGTCATGGCCTCATGGCTCTTTACGCAGTATCTTCTTACGAACGACGTACAGATCGCGTATTCGCAGACCGAGGGCTACGTGCCTGTGACGAAAAAGGCACAGGAGTCGCCCGAATACCTCGATTATCTCTCGCGGGGTGGGGAGGACAACGCGCTTTACTACGACGTAAAGATCAAGGCGACGAAGCTGATGATCGAGAACGTGGAGAACACCTTTACGACGCCCGTCTTCAACGGCTCGACCTCGCTCCGCGACGCGGCAGGGCATTTGATCGAGTCGGCGGCGCGTGCGGCTCGTCGAAAGGACGTGGTGGATGGTGCTTATATCGACGGACTTTACGCGGACACCGCGTCTCTCTTCCGTCTCGGGACCTTCCACGCGACCGGAGACAAGATCGAATTCGGTACACTTCCGCGGACTGCGGTCGTGCTTTTATCTGCGATCGCGATAATCTGGATAGGAATTATCGGGTATCTTTTGTGCGAGGCGTATAAAAAGCGAAAAAATCGTCGGAAGGACTTGACATAAAGGTATATTTTGGATATAATGAGGAAGGATGCAGCGTCAAAAAATCCAGCTGCAAAACACAAAAGGAGTAAAAAATGAAAAAACTGTTGATTATGCTTCTTGCAATCGTGATGCTTCTTTCGGTCGTCGCTTGCGGCGGTGCCGGAAATGGCGGCGAGACCTCGGGTGACGAGACCACTGCGGGCGATGAGTCCACCGGTGGCGGCGAGACCGCAACCGCGCTCACCTACGCAGAGTACATCGCTGCTGAGGAAGGCGCTGAGGTTACCATCGAGGCGTACGTTCAGGCTACCCAGGGATGGTGGAGCGATAACGGTCAGGGCAAGATCACCGTTTACCTGCAGGACAAGGACGGCGCATACTTCGCATACGAGCTTGCTTGCGAAGAGGCAGATGCCGCAGGCTTCACGAAGGGAAGAAAGATCCGCGTGACCGGTGAAAAGGGTGTTTGGAACGGCGAGATCGAGATCATGAACGGTACCTTTACGTTCGTTGAGAATGCAGACACCTACGTTGCTACCGCAACCGACGTGACCTCGCTCCTCGGAACTGAGCAACTGATCGACCACCAGAACAAGTTCGTTTCTTTCAAGGGACTCACCGTCGTTGCAAAGAACGCAGAGGGTGCTGCTTACTTCTACAAGTGGGACAACTCGGGCTCTGAGGGTGACGACCTTTACTTCGACGTTACCGACGGAACGAATACCTATTCCTTCACGGTTGAGTCCTACCTCACGGGCAAGGATTCCGATGTGTACAAGGCTGTCAAGGAACTGAATGTCGGAGACAAGATCGATATGGAGGGCTTCCTCTACTGGTACGAGGGCGTTAACCCCCATATCACCTCTGTGACTGTCGTTACTGCGGCACAGTGATTTCATCATTATAACAAAAGCCGCTACGGAAGAATTCCGTAGCGGTTTTTTTATTTTCCGAAAGCGATCAGAAATGCGATCAGCTCAAGGAGGAGCAGGTGAAGGGGGTAGAAGAGGTAGAACCAATACTTCATGCGCTTCGTCCCCGCAGTGCCGTTATACAGGGCAAGCAGAAGGACGGAGGGCAGACACCACACCTGAAGTGAGGAAAATCCCTTCGTATAGACGAGAAGAAGCAGTCCGAGAAAGAAGGAGCAGAGCTTGTAGGGACGGCGGTCGAATGGGGAGAGAAACGCGGGGGCTTCGCCCGTCTTGTAGTCAAGAGCCGTTACGAAGAGGGGAAGGAGCACGCCTGCGAAGCCGTAGTCGAGGTCGAGGAAGGCGGA
>JAZSIN010000057.1:0-8938 GCA_045533845.1 Eubacteriales bacterium
GGGCTACGCGTCGAAGTCTAATTGGTCGAAGTATCTCGGCGGAACACCCGTAAACGATTCCCTCCTCGGCATCAAGTATCTTCTGTCAAAGGAGGAGGTAAATGAGCTGTATGAGACCTTCCCCGTTGACCTCGAGGAAGAAAACGCTTACACGGTATATAAGAACCCCTACGCGCTTCCCCTTGCCTTCGGTGTGGACGAAAAGGTGAACGACATCGACGCTTCGACCGCAGAAAATTTCTACAAGTACTACGGCAGCCCGATCCAATTTATGAACAACATCGTTTCGGCAATGCTTGGCGAGGATTCCCTGATCGAGCTTTACAAGTCGATCGAGGCAGATCCCACGAGCAAAACGAACTGCACCGTTTCGTCGGTCAGTGACTACGTGAAGTACGCTCCCACAAATCCCGAGGAGGACTGCTCGGTCACGTTCGAGATCAACGCTCCCACAATTCAGGGCGCTAAGGTCGAGCTGTACTTCTTCATCCCCGCCGATCAGTACGCCCGTGACGTCGACCTTCTCATCAGCGCTCCGTCGCTTGAAAAATCGAAGAAGCTCGAATTCGGCGGCAACGAGACCAACCGCATCGTTACCCTCGGCACCTTCACCTCGGGCGAAAAGGTCACCGTAAAGGTCACCCTTGACAACACCTCGAACAACCTCTACGTCAAGAAGGGCTCTCCGATCTTCTACTACCTCGACGAGACCGCCTTCACGGAGGCAATCACGCGCCTTCTTGAGAATCCGCAGTATATCATCGACGAAAACTGCCCGAACGACCATCTGACGGGTAAGATCACGACCACTGCGGCGTCGCAGACCATCCTCACGACCATTCCCTACGACGAGGGCTGGACGATCCTTGTGGACGGCGCGCGCGTTCCCTATGAAAAATCCCTGAACGCCCTCATCTCTTTTGAGATCGACGGCGCGGGTGAGCATACGCTCGAATTCGTATACCGCCCCGATGCACTCGTGCTTGGCATCACGGTATCGGTCGCATCGATCGCGATCTTCGTGCTCGTCTGCATCTTTGAAAAGAAGATCCGCGCCTTCTTCTGGAAGGGCAAGGGCAAGACGATCGATACGAACGGCTGTGCGGCGGTCGACGTGACCGACGAGAGCCTGTGGGACTTCAGCTTCTATAGCTACGATCCTATTGAGACGGAGAGCGTCGCCGAGATCGCTCCGCAGAAGACCGCAACGGTCAATACCGAGGAGGTGCTTCCCGTAGCAGGGGATAAGGAGACGGAGGCAGAAGAAAAAGGAACCGAGTTCTCCACAGACAGCTCCGAGGAAACGGAAAATTAAGGAACCGAAAGGACGACTGATATGTTTTATTACGTGAAAGGTCCGTTGTCGCGCCTTCTCCCGAGCGTCGCCGTCGTAGAGGCGGGCGGCGTCGGATATAGTATGACGATCTCCGAGACAACGCACGCGTCTCTCGCGCCGCTTTACGACGCGGCACAGCCGAAGGTCGCACGGCTCTACACCTATCTCGCCGTTCGCGAGGACGGGATCGAGCTGTTCGGCTTTCACAGTGAGGAGGAGCTTTCCGCATTCCGTATGCTGATCTCGGTCTCGGGCGTTGGTCCGAAGGCGGGCATTTCAATCCTGTCTGCTCTCACCCCCGAAAAGCTCGCACTTGCGATCTGCACCGAGGACAGAAAGGCACTTTCGAGCGCGAACGGAATCGGTGCAAAGACCGCCGCACGCATCATTCTTGAGCTCAAGGACAAGATCTCGAAGGACGCGATCTCAACAGCAGATGCGGAGACCTCCCCCGTTCTCACAGGTGCTTCGGGCGGTTCCTCAGGGAAGCTGAACGAGGCGACCGATGCCCTGCTCGTGCTCGGATATTCCCGTTCCGAGGCGCTGAACGCGCTGAAGGACGTCGACGTGAACGCGCTTCCCCTCGAGGACGTTATCCGCGCGGCTCTGAAAAAACTGATGTGATCCCGGGACACGACAGAAAAACCAAACGAGGTACTCTTTTATGATACGTGAAAACAACGTCGACTTCGAGGAAGACGGCTACGATTTTGAAAACCGCATCACGACCACATCCCCCCTTTCCGAGGACAAGGATTCGGACGTAACGCTTCGCCCGAAGCACCTCTCCGACTACATCGGTCAGGAAAAGGCAAAGGGCAACCTGAAAATTTATATCGAGGCGGCTAAGAGGCGCGGAGAATCGCTCGACCACGTTCTTCTCTACGGTCCTCCCGGACTCGGTAAGACCACGCTTTCCGGCATCATCGCGACCGAGATGGGCGTCAACATCCGCGTAACCTCAGGTCCTGCGATCGAAAAGCAAGGAGATCTTGCCGCGCTCCTTACGAACCTCGCGGAGGGCGACGTGCTGTTCATCGACGAGATCCACCGTCTCCCCAGACAGGTCGAGGAGATCCTTTATCCCGCGATGGAGGATTTCGCGCTTGATATCATCATCGGAAAAGGTCCTGCGGCGAGAAGCATCCGCATCGACCTTCCCCGCTTTACCCTGATCGGCGCCACAACGCGCGCGGGGCAGCTTTCGACTCCGCTTCGTGACCGCTTCGGCGTCCTTCTGAAGCTCGAGCTTTACACACCCGAGGAGCTTGCCTCGATCGTAACACGAAGCGCGGGCATCCTTGACTTGCCGATCACCGAGGACGGTGCCTATGAGATCGCCTCCCGCTCACGCGGAACGCCGCGTATCGCAAACCGTCTTCTGAAGCGCGTGCGCGATTTCGCACAGGTGCGCGGAAGCGGTATGATCGACGCAGAGATTGCAAACTTTGCGCTCGGCGCACTCGAGATCGACTCGCTCGGACTTGACAACATCGACAGACGAATGCTTGAAACCATCATCAAGCTTTATAACGGCGGTCCCGTCGGACTTGAAACACTCGCCGCCACACTCGGCGAGGAGGCGATCACGCTCGTGGACGTGTACGAGCCCTATCTGATGCAGATTGGCTTTCTCTCCCGAACACCACGCGGCAGATGTGCAACGCGACTCGCCTATGAACATCTTCGGCTTCCCTACCACCGCCCCGAGGGCTCTGAAAAGTCCGCAGTCAAGGGCGATCAACTCGCCTTCTTCACTACGGACGAGGAGTCTCGCTG
The DNA here is from genome assembly GCA_045533845.1 of Eubacteriales bacterium. Lineage (GTDB taxonomy): Bacteria > Bacillota > Clostridia > Oscillospirales > CAG-272 > JAZNOQ01. Next base: position 3,116 of record JAZSIN010000057.1, read on the forward strand.
ATCCCAAAAGAAAACGTTCATCATTAAGAGGTGTCTATGTCACCCCATATCTCCGATACGATCGCGGATAAGCCGCTTTACACAGACGATCAAAAGGACTACGCGCTCTGCCTCTTTTCTTATGGCTTAAACGGTATTCCGATGGAAAACGTCTCTATGATCGTCGACCCCGCCGAGGCTTCGGTCTTTTCCGGCTCTGACGGTTCGCTCGACTCGATCCTTCCGAAAAGTACCCGAGCCTTTCTCCGCTCTGCCTTGAAGAACGGCTCAGCACATTATGTTCTGCTTCTTTCAAGCAGGAATACGCCGCTTCTCGTCGTGACCTCTGCATTTTCCCGTAGCGGGCTTTGCCTTGCGATCGTGCTCGGCGAGCAGATCGATACCGTGCTTTCCTACCTGCGCGCGATCCCGCAAATCACCGTTTTGAAGGATCCGCTCCTCTCGGGGCGTCTTCCCTCCTCGGATTTTGATCCCGCAGCTCTCGAGCGTCTGCAGAGATGCTTCCGCCGCGTCTTCACCTTTTTTGAGTCTCCCTTCGCGTTTCCGACCTGCTACACCGACCCGATCGCACTTTTCCGCTTGATGAAGCAGAAGCTTTCGTCGCTTTCCGAGCTGTTCGGGATCACCCCGGGATTTCTTCTCCCCTATTCCTTCGACGAGCCGATACGGAGAAACCTGACGGTCGACACCGACCTTTTCGCGGCGTCCTCCCTCCTCCTCTCCTCCGCCATCAAGCGATATTCGGACGGAAAGCCCTTCCACGTCGTCTTCATAACGGTCGACGGCTGTCCATCGGTCTGCTTCCATTTCTGCACCCCGATCGGTCTTGTGCAGGAGGAGGAGATCACACGCCTTCTTTCTCCCCTGATAAGGTGGCAGAGCGGATACCTCCGTGTTCTATGTGGAGAGGAGGCGCGCAAGGAATCGGAAAAGATCCCCGGCGTCGGCTATATGCTGAAAAACGAGGGACACGCTTTTCTCAGGGAGCACGTGCTCTGCATTTTCTCCCCCGTCACGCGCGATTGGTCGACCTACGTCAACCGCTCTCCCATCTTCCGTTTGCCCGACCGCTTTTACGAAGGGTTTTAAACGGATACAAAAAAACGAGCCTCTCTTTGAGAGACTCGTTTTTTTGCTTTTGTTGCTTACTGCTCGACGAAATCGCCGAAGGTAAGAAGCAGGGGCGTATCGGTGAGCGGGAGATTTACGAAGCTGATCCGTCCGAAATTCTCTCTCACGAGCATTGTTTCGGGAATCTTGTAGACCGCCCCCGTCGCAAGATCGACGAGATGTACGTTCTCTGCAGACAGCCCGTAGACATCGAAAGAGATCGTTCCCGAGTAGGTGTTCGACAGAATCGGAACGGCGTTCCAATACGCGATCGCTCTTGCACCGTTCGTTCTCCTGAAGGAGTAGGTGCAGACCGTGGGATCGGTGCAGTCGGTCCCGTTCATGCGGCGGCTCTTCAGCACCTTTCTTTCAACTATCACACTATTGTCGGGCTCTACGCCGTCTGAGAAGACTGCCGCGAGATTCTGGAGCGAATAATACGCCGGCTTCGGAGTATAATCTCCCGTCGAGAAGCCGTTCTCGTCAAAATCTGCACTAAGCGCGCCGAAGTAGCCGTAATCGAGGTAGGACTTTTTATCCGACACAAGTCCGTGGAGCGCCTCGATCATATCGACCGACGTAAAGAAGGAGGTAAAGGTCACGCCGAGCGCCAGATCGTGCAGAAGATTACGAAGCTGATGCTTCATCTGCTTCTCGGGCGTCCACGCGAAGCCGTGCATCGCGCCTGCGCCGTCGCCTCTCGACTGTCCGCCCGTCTCGGTCTGGATCAGCTCAAGTCCCGGGCGGTAGCTGTCCACGAGCTTGCGGAGCAGCCCGATGTAAACCGGTCTGTCGGTATCGTCTGAGGTGTAGGCGTGATAGGAGACCGCATCGATGTGATCTGCGAGTCCCGTAGAAAGCGCTTCGTTGATATACGAAAGCTTCTTGAACGAGCAAACGACCATCGCGATCGCCTTCGCCGCAGGATCGACGCGGTGGATCACGTCTGCGGTTTCAAGCGCAAATTTGCCATACTCGGTCGCATTCGGACCGGGTTCGGGCTCGTCCTCCGCGTGCGGATGCTTCCAGCTGTAGCCGCCGTCCGGCTCATTCCAGATCTCATAATATGAAACGCGTCCCTTGAAGTGCTCTACGGTCGCCTCGACGTAACGGAGCCAAGCCTCCGTCTCCTCTCTCGTCGTGATCGGAGGGCATCCGACCGCACCGAAGAACTTTGCGGCATATGGGCTGTACAGAGGGTTGCCGTAGCACAGCACGATAAACGGGGTCATTCCTCTTCCGAGCAGGTTGTCGACGATGTCGTCGAGCCACTTAAAATCGTAAACCCCACGCTCCTTTTCAGTCCGCGCCCATCCCGACTGGATGCGCGCCCACTTTACGCCGATCGCTGCGATCTTATCGTAGGCCTTTTCGGGGTCGAATACCGCACGGTCGAGCTTCTCAAAGCCGATTCCGAGACGGGTCTCCTTGACCTCTGCAGCACTTTTTACCTTGATCCTTCCAACCTTGGTTAAACGTTCCATCTGTTTTTCCTCCATAAAAAGCACGTTCATACGTGTCGATCTACGTTCATTATAAAGATGTTTTATCCTGCGATATACCACGATATTCACACTTCTTTATAAAATCTTACGAAAATCACTTATAAATACACTTTGTTTGAGCGTAATATTCCGTTTTAGCAACAGCACCTTACTCCTCACCGATATAGGTGAAGCGACGGAATTCCCGTCCGTCCCTCATAACTGTCTCGTTCCACATTGAAACGGGACGGACCCAAACGCCACCATCTCCGTACAGTGCGCGATACACGACCATGTCTTCAAGCGATTCAGAGTGCTTCGCAATAAACAGCACCTCGTATTCGTTCCCCTTAAAGTGCCGATATTTTCCGATCCTGATCTCCTTCATACTTTTCTCCTTATCCGTTTTCCTGTGCCGCAAGGCAGGCGTCAATCACGAAGACGATCGCAAGCGCGAGAAGCGGGTCTCCGTTTTCCGTGACCGATACGCGATAGGTATCCCCCCACGTAAACCACTCCTTTGAGACCTCGGCGAATATACGCCCTCCGTCCTTTACGGCGTACTCGTGATCAAAGAAATCTCCCTCGACCGTGAACGTATTTCCGTTCTGTAGCCTTACCGTATAAGAGGGATAGAAAAACGTGAATTTCTTCTCCACGGAGGCAATGTCAAGACCGTTGATCCTGACGTCGTAGTGCGGCAGGAAGGAAAAAACCTTCTCTGAGATATAGACCGTCTCGTTGCCGAACAGATCGTAAACGTGGAGCTTTTTCCCAAAGGAAAAGACCTCTCCCTCGACGTAACAGTAATCCCGCCCGTTCTCGTCGTAAACGGTGAAACGGTCAGAAAAAGAAAACACCTTTTGTTTTATATACAGGTTCATTTTTCTCGCCTCCCACTCGTAAGAGCTCTCACAACATCATTATACGGCACAAAACGACTTTTGTCAAGGAGCTTTCGCTTACGGTGTCGAAGACGCGCGAATTATTTTCTCGTTTTTAGCCATAAAAATTATAAAAATCCCTTGACAACGGCAGTGTTACGCGGTATAATATTTTACAAGTAAGGGAGTAATCAACGCCCGTCGTAATAAGGTCAACATCTTGGTGCAGTATCTGCATCTGGCTTTATTTGAAATGATGAGACTTATCTGTACTGAAAGGGGCACAGGTCGGTCTTTTTTGTTTTTTTACGGCAAAGGCACCGTTCCTCCCCAAGAATCAAAAGGAGAATAACATGAAAGAGTACTTGCAAAGCACCGAGGAGGTCCTCTCTTCGGTCTCTTCCTCCGCTGACGGACTTTCCGCAAACGAAGCCGAAAAGCGCCTCGCGAAAAACGGAAAGAACAAGCTCGCAGAGGGCAAGAAGGAGTCGATGCTCCACCGTTTCCTGAAGCAGCTCGCAGAGCCGATGACGATCATCCTGCTTGTCGCGGCGGCGATCTCCGGAGGCGTTGAGATCTACCACGGCATAAACGAGGGCTTTGAATTCCCCGCTGACGTCGTAATCATTCTCGCGGTCGTCCTGATCAACGCGATCCTCGGCGTCCTGCAGGAAAGCAAGGCGGAAAAAGCGATCGAAGCCTTGCAGGAAATGTCAAAGGCACAGTCGAAGGTCCTCCGCGACGGCAAGCTCATCTATATTCCGAGTGAGGATCTCGTCGTCGGCGACGTCATCATCCTCGAGGCAGGTGACGCAGTTCCCGCCGACGCCCGCATCATCGAGTGCGCGTCGATGAAGATCGAGGAAGCGGCACTCACGGGAGAATCGGTTCCCGTCGACAAGAAAGTCGAGACACTGAGCGGCGGCGAAAACGGCGACGTTCCGCTCGGCGACCGCAAGAACATGGTCTTTATGGGTAGCACGGTCGTTTACGGACGCGGCAAGGCAGTCGTCACCGCAACGGGCATGGATACCGAAATGGGCAAGATCGCAAACGCGCTCGCAATGGCTGAGGAAGGCAAGACCCCCCTTCAGATTAAGCTCGCCCAGCTCAGCAAGATCCTCACCTATCTCGTCATCGGCATCAGCGTCGTGATCTTTGCGCTCCAGCTCGGAAGCGCGTACTTCACGGGAGACTATACAAGCATCTTAGACCCGATCCTCGACTCGTTTATGGTCGCGATCTCACTTGCGGTCGCAGCGATCCCGGAAGGACTTGCGACCGTCGTTACGATCGTGCTTTCGATCGGCGTTACGAATATGTCAAAGCGTCAGGCGATCATCCGTAAGCTCACCGCAGTCGAGACCCTCGGCTGTACGCAGATCATCTGCTCCGATAAGACGGGCACGCTCACACAGAATAAGATGACCGTCGTCGAGCACTATGGCGACAACGAGGCACTTCTCGCAAATGCGATGTCGCTCTGCTCCGATGCGGAATTCGACACCGAGGCAGGTACTGCCGTCGGGGAACCCACCGAGTGTGCGCTCGTCAATTACGCGGAAAAGCTCGAGCTCTCGAAGAACGTTCAGAAGGATCTTTTTGTCCGCATCGGCGAGGTTCCCTTTGACTCGATGCGCAAGATGATGACGACCGTCCACAAGGACGAAAGCGGCAGCCTTGTGCAGTTCACAAAGGGTGCGCCCGACGAGATCCTGAAGCGCTGTACCTCCGTGCTCGTGAACGGTGAAGTCGTCGCGCTCACCGACGAAAAGCGCGCAGATATCCTCGCGGCAAACAAGGCGATGGCAGATAAGGCGCTCCGCGTGCTCGCAGCGGCAAAGAAGATGCTCGACGCTGAGCCTGCGGTCTACGAATCGGATGCGGTTGAATGTGACCTCACCTTCGTCGGACTCGTCGGTATGATCGACCCCGTCCGTCCCGAGGTAAAGCCTGCGATCGACGAATGCCGCTCGGCAGGCATCCGTCCCATTATGAGGGCGGGTGACCACAAGGATACCGCCGTTGCGATCGCAATGCAGCTCGGCATCATCGAGTCCGCCGATCAAGCGATCACGGGTGCCGATCTTGACAAGATCTCGGACGAGGACTTCGAAACCGAGGTCGTGAAGTATTCGGTCTATGCACGCGTTCAGCCCGAGCACAAGACCCGTATCGTCAACGCTTGGCGGAAAAAGGGCAAGGTCACCGCAATGACGGGCGACGGCGTCAACGACGCGCCCTCGATCAAGAACGCCGACATCGGCGTCGGAATGGGCATCATGGGCACCGACGTTACGAAGAACGTCGCAGATATGATCCTTGCAGACGACAACTTTGCAACG
>JAZSIN010000311.1:0-2193 GCA_045533845.1 Eubacteriales bacterium
AGATAGACCGTAAGGCTCGTTCCGTTCGGAACAAGCTGATATACGACACCTGCTCCGAACAGAGTAAGCGGCGCAACGTACAGGGTCTTGTAGGAACAGAACAGCGCAAAAGCGCAAAGCCCAACGAAGCAGAAGGTGAGCGGAAGCTTGGATTCGAGAAGCGTCGCAACGAAGAGAATCTCGGGAAGACTCATCGCGGCAAAGATCTTGCACGCCGCAGACCGGACCGAAAAGATCGTTCCGAGTGAAAGCGGGAGCATCAATACGAGATAGCTCCCAAGAAAGATCTCTCCCCCGAACAAGGCGGCAACGTCTCCCTTGACTCCCGTAATGTGCTCAGTAGAAAGCCAACCGAGATCGGGCACACCGAAAAAGTAGACAGCGATCCCAACCGTGAGGACAACGAAGAGCGTGAACTGCAAAACGGCAAGCACACGATTGACCCACGCCTCGGTTCTGAGAAGATTAACCGAAAGGAAGTAAACGAGGATCAAGATAACGGTAATGATAGCCTCCGCTACCGTTTTCGCCGTTGCTTTCGGGAAGATCCCGTAAAACAGAACGCCGACTCCGATCAAAAGTACTGCTCCGTCAAGAAGTCCAAAGCGGAAGAGCCGCTTTTTACGGAAAACCTTCAGGAGGTAGGAGAACGCAGTAAGAAGAACGAGTCCCGCAAGGACGAGCGTCGGCAATCCAATGAGGGAAAGGATTCGCTCACCGTCTCCCGCGTGAGAGGGCGACGCATACAAGCGGTCAAACGGACCGAGAAAGGACAATGCGGGAAGCAGAAGGACCGACAAAACGAGACCTGCCTCAGGCGTCCGTATGATGATCGACAAAAGAAGAAAAAGAAAGAGTATCAAGACGACCCAAAGCGGCGACACGTACGAGGAGGCGACGCCTGCCGCCACACCGAGGAGAAGAAGCGTAATACGGATCGCTCTGTAGATCAGAACCGATCTGTAAGGATTTCTCACCCCATCGTTTTGATTTTCGGTGAGCTCGCTCTTCGCACCGAGAAGTCGCTCGAAAAGAGCGGAAAGGAAAAGGCTTTCGGTCTTGAGCTCGACGAACGGGCGAGACCTGATCGGAAGCGTGAAGATCGCAACCGATACGAACAGGCTTACGTTGATCCAAAAGGTCGCCCCCGATACGAACTCCTCGACCGTTTCGAGCGCATAATTCGTAAGCGCGTACCCCTCGTAGATTGAGGGCGCACCCGACAAAAAGGTGATAAGGAAGCTCGTGAGAAGCGAAACGAAGGCGTAAGACAGAACAGCGTCCACGTAATAACCGATCGGCGTCCGCATCAAGTAGTGTCGGATCCGCTTCAAAGGGGTCGCGAGAAACAGCTTCTCAATTAAGGTGGCGACACCGCGGTCGATATATAGGGGCTGTATATGAACGCGCCGTTGTTTTTTCCGCTTTTCAGACAGACGCTTAAAAAAGCGTTCCTCCTTCGAGTACGCGGTAAAGAGTCGCCCGAAAAAGCCCGATATGACGAGGAGGTAGATCCACCGCGCAAATCGGTCGAGTAAATAGGAGGGGCGCAGATACTTAAACTTCATCCGCTTCTCCCTTGGGGCTTTGTTTTCAGCCGTTCCGTTTTTAGTCATCGGATCTCCTCCTTTCCCGTCAGTTCCCCTGCCCGTCCGTGTTTTCTGCAAGAAGATCGGGGCGCATTTCTCGTGTAAGACGCATGGCTTCCTCATAGCGCCACTTTTCTATGTTTTTATGATGTCCCGATAAAAGCACGTCGGGAACGGTCACACCGTGAAACTCATACGGTCTCGTGTACTGCGGATATTCAAGCATTCCCGATGCGATGCTTTCATTCTCGTAGCACTCGGGATCGGAAAGGACCCCATCCTTGAGCCGAGCCACGGCATCAACAACGATACACGCGGGAATCTCCCCACCTGTCAGAACGTAGTTTCCAATCGAAAGCTCCTCGTCAACGATCTCATCCAGCACACGCTGGTCGATCCCCTCATAATGCCCGCAGAGAAGCACGATGCTGTCGTATCCGGAAAGCTCCTCGGCAATCTTTTGCGTAAACACCCGCCCCTTCGGAGACATAAAGATCACGTGCGGCGTAACGTCAGGGCGATCGGTAACGATCTGCTCCTTCACCGCCTCGTAGCAGTCGTAAACGGGCGGCGCCGCCATCAGCATTCCTTTTCCGCCTCCGTA